>DUSU01000041.1 GCA_012842425.1 Candidatus Fermentithermobacillaceae bacterium
CAGTAGGAGTGCTGTAATCTGTCCTCTGCTCACCCGCGGCCCCTCCTTTCACGACCCAAAACCCGGTCCTTCCAATTCCGGTGACATTATAACACAACTAATACGCCCGGGCTCCCGTTGCGCCTTTGCTCTTCATGATCTTCTCCATGCCCTGGGTCACCCGGATCTCTCCGTCGGGCATTACCCAAAGTACATCTACTCCGTCAAGACTTTCAGCAAGGGCGCTGCTTCTCTCATATGGCAGGAGGAAAAGGGTTGTAGACAAGAAATCGGCCACTCCGGCATGCCCGGTCTTCACCGTGACTGCCCGGTAATAGTCCGACGGCATCAGCGTATCAGGGTCGATGATGTGATGAAATGTCTTTCCATCGACGACATAGAACCGCTGGTACCCTCCGCTCGTCGCTACGGAAGCATCTCTCACGAAGACTACGTCGAGAAGACCTTCTTCATCGGAGAAGATGGATGAATCGGGATCCTGTATCCCTATCCCCCAACGCTCCCTCTGGCCGTCAAGAGGTTTTCCAATGGCCCGGATATTTCCCCCGGAGCTCAAGAGGACCGACTCCATCCCCGCCTGTTCGAGTTCCCTGGCAACAAGCTCAGTCGCGAAGCCCTTGGCGACCGCGCCCACGTCCAGAGACATCCGGGGGTCCTCCAAGTACACGGTGCCCTCTTCCTCATTCACGATGACCTTGCTCAGGTCGGTGTGAAGCGAAGCATCCTGAAGGCGCTCCATGGGCGGCAGCTCGGCGCTTTCCGGATCGTCCATCCCGGCCTGCCGGTAGTCGTGCCAGATCCGCAGGACGGCCCCCATGGCGATGTTGGTCCGCCCGCCGGTTCGCGCGTACCAGTCCTTTGAGAACAAGATGAGGTCGATTATTTCGCGGCTCACCTTCACAGGCTGTACGCCGGCGTTTTCGTTGATCGTCCTGACGTTATTGAGGCCTTCGTAGCTGTTGTATATGTCATACAGCTTGTGAAGCTCCTGAAACCGCGCGTGTATTCTCTCGAATGCGGCCCGGAACTCTTCTTCTGTTTCGGTATAAGCGACAACAGTGATGACAGTGTCGAAAGTGTCAAAGAAACTGTCAGTGTATTTCGCATGCTTGGTCCGCGTCCTGAGATTTCCGCGCACTATGAGCACGAGTGCTAAGACGACCAGGACGCCCGCAGCAGCCCAAGTGAGTGTTTTCCGCAACCGCATCACCATCCACTAATGTTAACCAATCGGGCTGCCCGCAACAAGAAATAAAAGAGAATAGAGGACTCCCCCATCCGGAGGACGGGGGAGCCTTGTGGTTTATGTCCTACTGGGCAATGCTCTTGGCGTTGGTGTAGGACTCGGCAAGCGCCTCGATGTAGTCTCCCACGGTCACGGTGACGAGAGACTTGAGGTCTGCCTCGTCAGGAGCGCCGGGGTGATCTCCGGTCGTGGTCAGCTTCATGGCTTTGATTTGGTCGACGGTCTTGCCGGCCATCCACTTCTCGAGTTCAGCCATCTGCTCGAACCACTCTTTGCCGATGCCCGAGGCTCTCTTCATACCGTAGGCGTCGCCAAGTTCCTTCTTGGACTTGGGTTCGGCGGTCTTGTCGGCAGTAACCTTTCCGTCCTTGTCGTAGGTAACCTTGGTCTGGCAGGTGTCGATGATGGTGTGGAGCACTTTGCCATCTGCGTCAAACAAGGTGGCGGCGATAGTGGCATTCACCTGCGCGAGGGGCAGGGTTTCCTTCCCATCGACGTTGGCGTAGCTCTTGGAGCTTCCGAGGTCGACTACATGCCCGAGTCCGAGCTTTGCACCGCCTTCGGGAACGTCTACTGCGGTGTTGTACGCTTCCTCAAGGGCCGCGATGTAGTCTTGAACCGTAATGGTGACCAGAGAGGTCAGCTCCGGGACGTCGGGAACAGCCGGGTGCGACTCGTCGCGCTGCTTGGTCTTCATGGCCTTGATCTCAGACACGGTCTTCCCAATCATCCACTTCTCGAGCTCGGCAGCCTGCTCGAACCATTCTTTCTGTATGGACGAGACTCTCTTCATGCCGTAGCCGTCTTTGAGCTCTACCTTCGTCTGTCCGGGGACGGATATGTCGGTGGTGAGCTGGAGGTCCTTGTCGAAAGCCACCTTAGACTGCGAGGTATCTATGGCGACTTGCATGACCTTGCCGTCAGCGTCGAAAGCTGCCGCAACGATAACCGTGTCGACTTGACCTGCCGGAGTCTTGACAGTGCCGTCCGCCTCCACCGTGAGGTCGGTGGACTTAGCGATAGAAGTGATGTGACCGAGACCGATCTTAGCGACCTTGGGGGTCGGAGGTGCCGGCGGCGCCGGTGGCTCGGAGGTGCTTGTGCATCCAGCCAGCATGACGAGCATGAGGACAAGCACCACTAGAGATGATACTATCTTTCTCATTTCACCGCTCCCTTTCGTGAAGTACAGGCTCACGCCTATACAAATGTACCACGACATGAAAGATTAGTGTTAGTGAAATTTAGCTCATATCTACAGAGATAGGTGTTGTTGAACGGCCACAAGAAACCGGGATTTGGCAATGTGGTTGGAGTAACAACCTAGGGTTGTACAAGATCTCACCCGTCACGTCAAGCCCCATTTGCGGCAAGCCCACAGACAGGCATTTCCAGCGTTTTTCGAGAAGGAACTACCTGCCCCGGCGCGGAAGAACAGCCTGCACGGCATATGATCTCCTTGGGAGGCGTCCCGGTTTGAGCGCCCGTTTCATATCATGCTTTTTGCTTCTGGCCTTCGTTCTCGTTGTGCTTACGGGCGCCTACGCTTACCTCATAGAACCTCGCACGGTCGTGCTGGAGAGAGCTCTGGTCCCGATTGAGGGACTACCCCAAGAACTCGACGGGTTCACTATAGGGGTCATGGCCGACCTGCATGTGGAGAACACCCCGGAGTTCACGATAAGACAGGCTGTACAACGTTTGCTGGAGGAGAAACCGGACATCACCGTCATCGTCGGCGATTTCGCGGAAGAAGCTTCTTCTCTCGCAAGTCTGGATGAGATCCTTGAACCCCTGGGGACAGTCTACGGCGTGCCGGGCAACTGGGATCGCTGGACTGAATCACTCAACTACCAAGACCTCACTGCGGTGGAGATGCTGGTGAACCGCGGCGTATCACCGGCGGAAGGCATCTGGCTCGCCGGGATCGATACTGCCCTCCTCGGCTATCCGTCAATCGATGACGCCTTGGGCGGAGCGCCTCAGGGAGCCACCGTGATCCTCCTCGCCCACGAACCCGACGTGGCTTCGTGGGTTGAACCTTACCATAGCGTAGCTCTTCAGATCTCAGGGCACTCCCACGGCGGACAGATCCGGCTGCCTTTCGTGGGCTCCGTGCTCCTTCCGCCGATGGGAAGAAACTATCCCATGGGGCTCCAAAAAGCCCCCGACCACTGGGTATACACCACGAGGGGGATCGGCATGAGCCACATCCCGGCGCGGTTTTTGTGCCCTCCCGAGGTTACCCTTATAAAGCTGGTAAGACCCGAGAGCTGACCTCTCGCCCCGTGAAGAAGATTCCTCCTGAGCGAATTCCCGCCTGCAGCATGGGGAGACTATAAGAGCTCTAGGAGGGGATGGATGAAACCACGTCGCTCCTTCGGACGCATACCGCGTCCCATCGGGACTCCCGCCGAGGCCGATGACAACCGGCAAGACCAAAGCGAACTCTCAGTGGATCTCGATGAAAACCTGAGGACCATTGAGTCGATCTTGGGGAATGCGTCGGACCTAGCTGTCCGGCGGCTTGCGCTGCCCGGAGAGCCGCAGTCAAGTCTTGCCGTCGTGTATCTGACAAGTCTTGTCAACACGGAAAACGTGAGTTTGACGGTGATAGAACCGCTGCTTTCTCTCTCTGATGTGGCGTACAGATCCGCGGCGATGGCCGCGGATCCCCTGGAGAGCTTACGGCTCACTCTGCCTACGGTTCGCCCCATTAGCACCGCCGGATCGATGAAAGAACTCATCGACTCGCTGCTGGAAGGCAAAGTCGTCATGCTCATCGATGGGGCTTCGGGAGCCCTGTATTTTGACGCCTTGAGGCCCCCGACGAGGCTCTTCCAGTTGCCGACTTCCGAAACCACCGTCATCGGCCCACAAATCGGGCTCACTGAGTCCGTCGATGACAACCTGGCGCTCATCCGTTCACGCCTTAAGCACCCCAGGCTGAGAGTTGAGCAGGTGATAATCGGCAGGAAGTCGCGCACCGACGTCAGGATAATATACTTTGAGGGGATCGCCCCCCGGGAAGTTGTGGACGAACTCAGAAGGCGCCTTCATGAGATAGATATCGACATGATCCTCGATCCCGGCGTGATCCGCGATCTCATCACCGACCGGCCGTACTCGCCGTTTGTCATGGAACGAATGACTGAGCGTCCGGATACCGTAGCGGCCGAAGTGAACCTTGGGCGCATAGCCCTCCTCGTGGAAGGGTCCCCTTTCGCCATGCTCCTCCCGTCCCAGTTCTTTACGCTCATCGAATCCGCCGAAGACTACTACCTGAACTCTTTATCTGCATCTCTCTTGAAATTGCTTAGGGCATTCGCCTACATACTCTCGGTTCTGGCCACTCCGATCTACGTGGCCGTAGTGAACTACCACTTTGAGCTCGTGCCGCTCCCACTCCTCCTAAACATCGCCGCGACTCAGGAAGGAGTGCCCTTCCCACTGCCCGTGGCCGCCTTTCTCACCGAAATGGTGCTTGACGTCGTGCGAGAAGCCGGGATAAGGCTCCCGCGTCAGTTTGGGCCGGTGGTAAGTATCTTCGGCGCCATAATACTCGGCCAGTCGGCGATTCAAGCGGGTTTTGTGCCGCCTGGCCTCATCATCGTGGCTATGATGGGGACCATCTGTTCCTTCGCGGTCCCAAGGGCAGAAAAGGCCCTTGCTTACCGCCTCGTACGGTTCCCGCTCCTCCTGCTCGGGTCCATTCTCGGCTTTCCGGGCATTACGATAGGCTCGGTGGCACTGGTATACCATGTGGCGTCCCTCAAGTCCCTCGGTATCCCGTACGCCGTCCTATACCCCCCGGGACATACCGCCAGGCTCGCTAAGAAGCTCGTGAGAACTGCCGAACACAACCAACCGGCCACAAGACCGCTGGCCCCGACCGACAAGGTAAGGCGCGGCAAGGTTCCTGAGCCCAGGGACCCGAAGAACGGTGATTAACCCGAGGCAGCTCTTCTTCATCATAGCGCTTACGAGGATCAGCGCCCTCTTGGTGCTCCTACCAGTGGTGACGGCGGGCAACGCATTGCAGGATGCGTGGATCTCGGTGATAGTGGCGACAGTAGTCGCGATTCTCTTCGTATGGCTGGGGGCATACCTCGCCATGAAGCACCCCGGGAAGAGCCTGGGTCAGTTCTCGAGGGACCTCCTGGGCAAGACCGGCGGCGCAATCACCACGGGGCTTCTCGCTATCTCCTTCTACGTCCTCTGCCTCATCAGAACGCGGCTCGTGTCCTTGGTCATAATAAGCCACTTCATGCCCAAGACTCCCGGGTGGGCACTAGCAATTCCCGTCCTCTTGACCGCTTTCTACGGGGCCATGATGGGACCCGATACCGTAGGTCGCGCATCGGAGTTCCTCTTCACGGTGATGGCCCTCATCATCGTCGTGTCGATGGTTATGTCCTACGTCTGGAGCGCCGAGCGTGTGGCCGGGCTAAAGCCCGTCCTGAGCCGGGGGCTTAGGCCGGTCTTTGGGGCAGCCGTCCCCGCAGCTTTCTTGGGGCTCATGAGCGGTCTGAGAGTCCTCGCCCTGGGCAGGTTCACTGTGGAAGAGCATAAAATGCCCAAGGCGACTGCCTTGGCTCTCCTCGTAAGCGGGCTGGTCCTTCTCGTCGTAACCATAGACGTCCTCACCACGTTGGGACCCGCGCAGGCCCAGGCTTACGTGATGCCTGTCTTGGCACTGGCGAGTTCCGTCTTCATTGAAGGAATCCTCGAAAGGCTGGACCTGGTCCTCATGACAGCCTGGGTCCTGGGCATCACTTTTGATGTGACCGTCTTACTCGCGTCGTCCTCAATACTCATCGGAGACTCCTTGGGAATAGGCCACCGCAAGGTCGCCGCCGCCCTATTCCTCCTGGGAGTCGTCCCGGTATCCCACCGCTTTACGGATATCTTCGTAATGCGCCAGCTCCATTCAATCCCGGTTACGGGGATATGGAGCGCCGCAATATGCGTGGGGACCCTCGCGCCAGTCTTCATCGCGTACTTAATCAAGAAGCGAAGGGGAGGATCCTGATGCGCCGGATCGGACTTACGGCTCTCATCGTCTTCTTGGCCCTCGGGTGTTCGGGTTGTTGGGACAGCGTTGAGATCGAGGAAGTGGCCATAGTTGGGTCGATGAGCATCGACAAGGGACAAGGAGACCACGTAGTAGTGTCTCTTGAGGTCATAAACCCCAGTGCGCTGGCCTCAGGGACTCAAGGGCCTATTGGAGAGTCACCCGTTGTATCGGTGATGACGAGAGATGAGGCTAACACCATCCCGGCGGCTATAACCAGCGCCCAGCGACGGACTCCGAGGAAGATCTGTACGGGTCTGGTCGGCACCATTGTCATAGGCCAGGCCTTGGCGCGCGAAGGCGTAGGAAAGATCATCGACTACCTTGTCCGCAACGCAACGGTCCGGTCTTCGGCAACCTTGACTACTTGTGACACGGGAGCCGGGCTCCTGCAGCGCCCGTTTATGTTCCCGCTACCCTCCCGGACCTTGGCCGGTCTCGGTGAAAGCGCCCTGGCAAGCGGCATGACGATAACCGTCACGCTTTGCGAGTTCATGGCAAGGCTTTCGGAACCGGGCATTGAGCCGATCACCATGCACACGGTCGGCCGGAAGACCAAGGACGTTCAGGTCAAACGCCAGGGTGACGAAGTAAAGCAAACCGACCCGGCCGTCATGCGCGAGCAACCTATAGACGTAGATGTCAGCCTGGACGGTGAACTCCCGCCCGACTCACCCATACTTAACCCCTACAAGGAGACCTCCAGCGGAGAGTTCGTCCCGGGGACCACCATCAACATAGGGATCGCAGCCTATAGGGGCGACAAGCTGGTTGGCTTCCTCGATGACCACGAAGCAAGGGGTTACCTCTGGACCGTCGGAAGAGTTGAGCAAGGTACGATTGAGGTGGACGACCCCGGTGGGTCGGGGAAGAAGATCGCCCTGGGCATCATCCGCTCATCGGCCTCTGTGAAGCCCGTGATCGACGATGATCTCATCCGCATGGACGTCGAGCTGCACGTAGACTTGGAGACCAGGGAAGCGCCAATGCACACCAACGTAAACAACCAAACACTTGTTCAGGCCCTCGAGGACTCGCTTGACGCGCTGATTTTGCGAGAGGCCAGGGCAACACTCAACAGGGTCCAGAAGGAACTAAAGACCGACATTTATGGGTTCGGCAACAAGGTATACCGCAAGGACCCCAAACTCTGGGCAGAACTGGAACCCCGGTGGAACGAAGAGATATTCCCCAACCTGGAAGTAAACATCCAGGTGAAGTCGCGAGTCCGCGCGCCGGGGAGCGCCTACAGCGTGGCGAACCGCTAGGTACCGGCAAAAGAACCGTCTTCAGTCCGGCAAAGAAGCCCGGGACCGGTCGGGACGCCTCAAGATGCCCCGGCCTTGATGCCGAGGTACGCCGCGCGGACCTCGGGGTTGGCCAAGACCTCTTTCCCGCTCCCCTGGATCGCCACCCGTCCGACGTTCATCACATAGGCTCTGTCGGCCATCTCCAGGGCTTTGTACGCGTTCTGCTCGGCCAGAAGGCACGTGGTGCCTTCTTCCCTTATCCTCTGTATGGCCCGGAACACTTCGGAGGCGAGAGCAGGAGCGAGTCCCAGCGACGGTTCATCAAATAGGAGGAGAGCTGGACGCCCCATCATGGCTCTCCCAATGGCCAGCATCTGCTGTTCGCCCCCGCTCAGAGTCCCGGCGTACTGGCCCAAGCGCTCTCTTAATATGGGAAACAGTCTGAACACCGTCTCCATGTCCTTTTTCACCGAGGCGTCCCACTTCCTGAGATATGCCCCTATAAGGAGGTTCTCCCTCACGGTCAAGTTGTCAAAGAGCCGCCGTCTCTCGGGAACCATGGAGATCCCCCGGGCCGCCACCCACGAAGGGACGGGCAGAAGACGCTCGCCTTTCCACCACAAAGAGCCGCCGGAAGGCTTGTTGACGCCCATGATCGTCCAGAGGAGAGTGGACTTCCCGGCGCCGTTGGGGCCGATTATGGACACGATCTCCCCTTCGTTCACCGATACGGAGACACCGTCCAGGGCGCGGATCCGCCCGTAGAATACCGAAAGGCTATCGACGGTAAGCACCGGCGTATTCCTCCCCCAGGTAAGCCTCAATGACCCGGACATCGCTCTGCACTTCTTCGGGCGAACCCTCCATAAGCTTCTCGCCGAAGTTCATGACCACGATCCTGTGAGAAAGGGTCATGACGACATCCATGTGGTGTTCGATCAAGATGACGGTGAGGTTGTGCTTCTCCCTTATGTCACGGATGAGTTCTACAAGGTTCATGGATTCCTCGGGGTTCATCCCCGCGGCAGGTTCATCCAGAAGCAGGAGGACCGGCTCCAGGGCAAGTGCCCTAGCGAGTTCCAGCTTCCTCTGAAGCCCGTAAGGCAGGTGAGACGCCCTGTCGTGCGCCCTGTCCGCGAGGCCTACTTCCTCCAAGTACTCCATAGCCTTCTCGTGCACGTGCCGCTCGCAGAGCCTAACTCTCGGGCTCCTTAGTAGTGCCTCGACAAACCCGTACCGGGCGTGCCGGTACAAGACCGAGCGAACGTTGTCCAAGACGGACAGATTCGAGAAGAGGCGTATGTTCTGAAACGTCCGCGCGATCCCGAGACCGACTATGTCCGGAGGCGTGAGCCCGGAAAGCTCCCGGCCGCGGAAGAGCATGGAACCTGAAGTCGGGCGGTAGAACCCCGTGAGCAGGTTGAACACAGTGGTCTTCCCGGCGCCGTTAGGGCCAATTAGACCAAGGATCTCTCCCTCGTCCACTTTGAAGGAAAGGTCGTTCACTGCGCGGACTCCTCCGAAGTGCTTGGACAGTCTAATGCACTCTGCGAAAGCCAACACGGGTGCCTCCTTCCTGCTGAGCGGTCTGGGCAGTGAAACACGAAAAGCTGCTACGGGCCTTAACCTTTACCGTCTTTTCCTCCGGCGACGCTTTTCCGGAGCCGATCGGACAGAGATAGGACTCCCTGCCAGCTCAAGTCGCGGTACCCCATTAGTCCCTGCGGCCTGAAGACCATGATGAGTACCAGCATGAGCCCGTAGATCACGAGTCTCCACATCTGGGCAGCCCTCAGGAGCTCGGGGGCCACGGTGAAGACAAATGCGGCCAGGGCAGGTCCGGTCAAACTGCCGGTCCCGCCGCACACAACCGCGGCAGTGATCTGCGTTGACTGGACCATGGTGAACATGACCGGCTGAATAAAGGCTAGGTAGTGCGCGTAAAGCCCGCCGGCCAGTCCGGCGCATCCCGCGGAGAACACGAGCGATATCATCCGGGTCCTGAGGAGATGAATGCCGCTCATCTCCGCGGCCACGGCATCTTCGCGTACTGCTACCGCGTTTCGCCCGTAGACCGATGCGAGCATATTGCGGGCGAGAAGCAGCACGACCGCGGCGGCCGCTGCCGCCACCGGAAGAGTCGTGTACTGGGTGATCCCGGGCAAGCCCCTCGCTCCCTGGGTGATCTTCAAGTTTTCGAGGATCACCCGGGTCGCCTCTCCCATGCCTATGGTTGCGATGGCAAAGTAGTCGCCCCGGAGCCTTGTGCGGAGGGTCGGGTATCCCACGAGCGCACTCAAGAAGCACGAAGCCAGGACCCCGGCCGCAAGGGCGAGGAGATACGGTGCTTTCACGAAGTAGGTCAAAATAGCCGAGGTATACGCCCCGACCGCCATGAACGCGGCGTGGCCCAGTGAAAACAGCCCGGTGAAACCCGTGAAAACCGCAAGCCCGGCAGTCGATATGATGTTGATCATGGCGACCGTGAGAACACCTTGGATGTACACCGGCTTCTCCCCCCGAGAAAGCGCTACGGCTAGATCTTTTCCTCGACGTACTTGCCCATAAGGCCGTTGGGCATGGCCAAGAGTACCAACACCAGCGCCGAGAAACTGAAGACATCCCTTATGATGGACGAGACGTACACAGAAACGAATGTCTCGAGAAGGCCCAGGACAATGCCGCCTATTACCGCACCGGGTAGGCTTCCCAAGCCGCCGATAACCGCAGCCACATAGGCCTTGTTTGTGATCCAGCCCATGGTCGGGTAGGCCATGTATTTCATCCCGAGAAAGATCCCTGAAAGCCCGGCAAGCGCTCCGGCCAGGCCGAAGACCAGACCCACCGTACGGTCGATGCGCACCCCGAATACAGACGCCACCGTCATGTCGAAGGAACAGGCTCGAATCGCCAGGCCGCTCTTTGTCCGGTGGAGAAAGAGGTGGAGCCCGGTGATTGCCACGCTCGAGAAAGCCAGCGCGAAGAGGTCAAGGATCCCGATGGAAGCCCCTCCGATGCGCACGATACTCCGGCCCAACACCTCGGGATACGAGTAGAAGTGAGCGCCGAGAGTGGCGTAGACCAGGTTTTCGAGGAAGATCGCCACTCCCATGGCGCTTATCATGAAGTATAGCGGCCGCGCATTTCTCACCCTGAGTGGTCTGTAAGCCAAGCGCTCATTGGTGATCCCCAGGACTGCCCCTGCCACCATTGACCCTGCGAGGGCAACCGGAAAAGAAGCTCCGGCTTTTGTGAGTATGAAATACCCTGCGTAAGCGCCCAGCATGATGACTGACCCGTGGGCGAAGTTCGAGAAGTTGAGTACCGAGAACACCAGCGAGTACCCTACTGCCATGAGGGCATAGATGCCGCCTATCGCCAGCCCCGTTATTGCCGTCTGTAGTAGCATGGCAGTCCCTCCACTATGGCTCGTTCACGAGCGGTTGGCTTACGACGGGACCCGAGAGCGCCGAGGACCTGGCATCTGGGAATCACCCGGGCTTCTCTCGCCCGACTAAGATGTCACGTACTTCTCGACATAGATGAACTGGCCGTCTTTGATCTGCTGGATGATGGCAGGCTTGTTGAGCGGGTTGTGCGTTGCCGGGTCGTAGGTAATCTTGCCCGTTAGTGCCTCTAGGTCTTTGATCTCCTCTATGGCCTTCGCAATAGCGCCGCCGTCGGTCGAACCGGCCTTCTTGATGGCCTCCACCAGGACTATGAGGGCATCGATGGCCATTACCGGGTTGGGCAGGACCGGGTCGCTTCCGTACTCTGCCCTATATTCGGCTATGAAGTCCTGGATATCCGGGTCTTCCAGCGAAGCAAGGTTCACGAAATACCCGCCTTCCACAGCCGAACCGCCCAGTTCGATGATATCGGGGCTTCCCCAGTTGTCGCCTCCGAGGAACTTACCCTCGTAGCCAAGGTCTCTCGCCTGTTTCATGGCCAATGCCGCTTCTTTTTGGGCCGTAGGGATGAAAACTACATCCGGTTTCCCTTCTTTGAGTTTTCCGAGCATGGCGCGGTAATCCAGCTCGCCCGTGCGGAACGCTTCTTTCCCCAATACGGTGCCGCCCATCTTCTCAAATGCCTCTATGAAGTACTGGGCAAGCCAGGACGAGTAGTCAGAGCCGACGTCGTAGAGGACCGCCGCGGTCTTGGCGCCGAGTTTGGTTGAGGCGAATTGAGCGGCCACAGTGCCCTGGAACGGGTCTATGAAGCACACCCGGAAGGTGTGGGGCCTGACTACTCCGTCCTTTACCGTCACTTCGGGGTTGGTAGCGGTAGTACTGATAAGCGGGATCTTGGCGGGCTCGGTAACCGCCGTCATGGCAATGGTCACGCCGCTCTGGGCGGCTCCTATGATGGCCACGACTTTGTCCTGCTCAATCATTCTCTTGGCTACGTTCACCGCTTCGACCGAGTCGGCCCTCGTGTCATACGTCACCAGCTGGATCTTCTTGCCGTCGATGCCGCCTTGATCGTTAACCTTGTTGACCCACATTTTGAGAGCATTGCTCTCAGACTGACCCCAAATAGAAGCGTCGCCGGTAAGGGCCACTGCGTGACCGATCTTGATTACCTCCGGATCCTTCGGTTCCTCAGGCGTTTTCGCCTCGCTGCCGGGCTTCTGGCCTCCCCCACAGCCGCACAACTGGAATCCAAGAAGACACAGAACCATAGCCGCCGCCAACAGGCGCTTCACCTTGATCCCCTCCCCATTTGTCCGGCAGTATTCCGGGCTTCGGCGGTGCTTACGCGCCCCGCTCCCGTACCGCTGCCGCAGACCTTGTCCCTCGTTCTTCCAAGAATATGCAGCGCCCGGTCCCGTTATCACCGGAGTAAACACATTATGGTCCGTGTCTTTTGCGGGGGTTTGACTACAGCTCGAAGGGACGATAGGCTGTTTCAAAACGCCGGGAAAGAGGTTGGCGCCATGCCGGAACTCCCTGACATCACCGTGTACGTAGAGCGCCTCCAGGAGCTTATTGTGGGGCAGACGCTTGAGGGATTCAGGCTCGCCAGTCCCTTCGTCTTGCGGACTGCAGAGCCTCTTCCGGACGAGTTCTCGGGGAGAAGACTGGGCGAAGTATCCCGAATAGGGAAGCGGATCGTCCTGGGGTTTTCCGAAGAGCGCTACGCCGTCATCCACCTCATGATCGCGGGAAGACTCCACTGGCGCATCCCGAGACCCAGGGCGCTCCGGGGCAAGGTGGACCTAATGGTCATGGATTTTCCTGAGGGGAGCCTGGTCCTCACCGAAGCATCGTCGAAACACCGCGCTTCGCTCCACCTCGTCCGGGGCAAAGACGGGCTCTTGGCGTTTGACCGGGGAGGCATTGATGTCTTTAGGGCAGGCCCAGACGAGTTCGGAAGCGCAATCAAGCAGCAGAACCGCACGCTGAAGCGGGCATTGACCGACCCTGCGATCGTGGACGGGATCGGAAACGCCTACTCAGATGAGATCCTTCACCGGGCGAGGCTTTCCCCTTTCGCGCTCACGGGGAGTCTAGATGCCGAGCAAGTCGAAAGGCTTCACTCGGCGGCGCGGGAGGTCTTGTCCGAGTGGATAAAGCGGCTCCGGAAAGAGGCAGGGCCTTACCTTCCCGAGAAGGTGACCGCTTTTCATCCCGAGATGGCAGTCCACGGGAAGTACGGAAAGCCCTGCCCGGTCTGCGGCGCTCCGGTACAGCGCATCGTCTACGCTGAAAACGAAGCCAACTACTGCCCGGGATGCCAGACAGGCGGACGGGTATTCGCCGACCGTTCCCTCTCACGCCTGCTCAAGGGCGACTGGCCGAAAACAATCGAAGAGTTGGAACGCTTGCGTCCCCCCGCAAGTTCAGGAAAGTGAGCGCAGTCGCGTCGCTGCGCCCTTTACCATTTCCCCAAATGGATCTTCTGTTCGGCAGTATAAACATATTGCTCTATGCGAGGGGCATCTTCCAACGGATAGCCGATACCTATGTAGCATGGTTTTTATGCGGTTCGTACGCGGTTAGAGTAGTGGTCTCACAAGAACAGATGGTCGGGCTGACTGGACTTGAACCAGCGACCTCCTGAACCCCATTCAGGCACGCTACCAAACTGCGCCACAGCCCGACCGCAGACATTATTCTACCACACCGAAGCTCTGCTCACAACCTGTGTGATCCTTATCGATTGCGTCAACCTACTGTAGGAATGCCACCCCACCACCTGCATGCCGGTGTCACAGAATACTCGCATGACTGATTGACCTAAGCCACTGTCGCAGCGGGGTTACCTTCCCCGCCAACACTGG
>DUSU01000042.1 GCA_012842425.1 Candidatus Fermentithermobacillaceae bacterium
AGAACACGTGATGGCGCCTAGGGTCGTCCTCTGTCCGGGGGTGTACCTTGAGAGCCGGATCATAATCGGTGATGTCGTGAAAGAATCAGGTCCGCTGGGAGAGCCCTCCGCCAAGGGACTGTCCAAGTCCCTCCAGAGGCTCGGGATAGCCATGGGCCGTTTCAAGACGGGCACATCGCCACGGATAGCCGCCGACTCAATACGCTGGGAGGAGCTAAAGCGAGAGACAGGTGCCCTAACCCCTTTGGCCTTTTCGTTCCTATCGAAACCGCGGGTATACAACAACGATGTATGCTACTCGACTTATACCAACGAGCTCACGCACAGAATAATCTGCGCAAATCTCCACCGGTCGCCGCTCTTCAACGGCACGATAGAAGGTACCGGGCCCAGGTACTGCCCATCTATTGAGGACAAGGTATACAGGTTCCCTGAACGACAGCGCCACCAGATCTTCCTGGAGATGGAGGCCAAGGACTCCGACGAAGTGTACATCCTGGGGCTATCAACAAGCTTGCCGGTTGATGTCCAGATAGAGGTGGTGCACAGCCTTCCGGGGCTCAGGGAAGCGAGGATCGTGAAGCCCGGGTACGCCATTGAGTACGACCGCATCCTGCCGTATCAGATAAAGCCCTCTCTAGAGGTGGTGGGCGTCGAAGGGCTCTTTTCCGCCGGCCAGATAAACGGCACGTCGGGATATGAGGAAGCGGCTGCCCAAGGCCTAATGGCCGGCATTAACGCTGCCCTCTCGCTCCGGGGACGACCTCCCGTGGTTTTGGAGCGCAGCCAAGCCTATATAGGAGTCCTTATCGATGACTTGGTGGGCAACGTTATTGATGAGCCGTACCGGATGCTCACGTCGAGGTGCGAGTACAGGCTGCTTCTCAGGCAGACAAACGCCGACCAGAGGCTCACGCCGCTTGGGAGGCAGATAGGCCTTGTATCAGACAAGAGGTGGCACGTCTTCGAGGAGAAAAAAGCCAAAATCGAGAAGGGCAGGGAGCTCCTCCGGGTGAAAGTAGACGGGACCGAGGTGCGAGAGCGCCTTAGGGCTCCGGAGGCCCGTCTTGCGGACTTCTCCGATGTTCTGCCCGAACTGGCTGCTCTTCCCGAAGACGTAAGGGCTGAGGTAGAGCTTGAGGCCAAGTACAGCGGTTTTGTAGAGCGGCAGGAGAGAGAGGCCCTGAGGCTGCGCCGCTATTCGGGGAAGAGGATCCCGCCCGGGCTCGTCGCATCGGAAGTGCCCGGCCTCTCGAGAGAAGCGCGGGATAAGCTCGAGAAGTATGCGCCGCCAACTATTGGGAGGGCTCTCGAGACGGGGATCTCCCCGCAAGATGCGCTCATCCTTCTCGCTTATATGAAGAACTCGGGCGCCAAGGGAGGACCACAGGGAGATGGAGAATGAGGCCGGTTCCTTCGTGAAATCCGGCGTAGACGCCGTCCTTTCGGCGCTCGGGGAGATGGGACTCTCTGCAGGAAGTGGAGCCCTGCAAGTGGTGGAAGGGTGGTTTCGCTTCTACGAAGGCTGGGCGGGCCGTCGGGTCGTGGGTTTCGAAGATGTGGGGGACATGGCCGTCAAGCTCATCGCGGATTCATTCGCGCTAGAAAGAGCGCTTGGCGGGACCCCGGCTTTGGGAGAAGGGCTGACTGCCATTGATTTGGGCAGCGGCAATGGGTGGCCGGGCCTGGCAGTCAAAGCGCTGCTTCCCCGCTCGAGCCTGGCGCTGCTCGATTCGAGGTTGGGAGCGTGCCGTTTTCTCCAAGAGTACCTGAGAGAGGCGGGCATACCGAAGGTTACCGTCGTCCCCGAGAGAGCCGAAAAGGCGTCCAAAAGGCCGGAACACGCAGGGCGGTATGACTTGGTGACCACGAGGGCCATGGCGCGCCCAGGAGTTTCGCTGGAGCTGTCGGCTCCCTTCTGCGCTCTTCAAGGCAAGGTTGTCCTCTGGCTGGGACCCGAGTACGAGTCGAAGGTGGAAAGCAAGACAGAGATACCCGAACTGGGTATCCGCTTGACCGGTCTTCACAAGTACGGCCTTGCGGGTGGCATGGGACGGCGCCTTCTGGCTGTATATGTCCGTACCTGCGATATCGCCAGAGGTTACCCGCGAGCGCTTTCCAGCATAAGAGCAAAACCCCTCTTGTAAACGCAGGAAAAGTTTGCCTGAAAAGAGAACCTTCACCGATGGGGGTGGCAGTATGTCTCAGGCGCTCACTTTGGACAAATTCCGGCCTTCTGAAGTTATGGTTGAACAAATAACTCTGCGTCCGGGAGCGGTTGTGCCCGGCGGTAATGATTCTGTGTCTAGAAAGCTTCTGCAGAACCTGGTTCGAGGGGCATCCGAACTTATCCTTGTCAGGCGTCTAGGGGAGAAACTGGAGATTGTCGCGGGCGACCTTGAGTACTTGGTGGCGGTCAAGAGGGGCTCCACATCGGTGAAGGTGATGGTCGCAGACCTAGATGACAGGGAAGCGCTCCTCATCCGGCTCATGGAAGGAGCGCGTCGTGAAGAGATAAACCCTCTTGAAGAAGCGGAGATAATCTGGACGCTCAACCGGGAGTACGGTATGACCCAGCAGGAGATCGCAATGAGATGTGGCAGGGTCCAGTCGACCATAGCCAATAAAATGAGGCTCTTAAAACTTCCCAAAGAGATCCTGGCCGCGCTCCGAACGGGGGAGATAGGTGAGAGGCACGCGAGAGCCCTCCTTAAGGTCGAGGATCCGGACAAGCAGATCGAGATATTCAGGAGAGGCCTGAGGAGCCGCGCATCCGCTCAGGAAATGGAGTCAATGTGTGCCCTGGCTTCCGGACCTGCCAAAGGAAAGAGGGGGCGGAAAAAGATCGGTATGGGCGTGGTCAAGGACATCCGGATATACCAGAACGGACTCCGGAAAGTCGTAAGGGAGATGCTTAAGGCAGGACTGAGTGTGGCATACGAAGAAGAAAATGTCGAAAACGGTTGGGAGTTCAGGGTTTTCGTCAAACCGGAAGGAGAGTCCTA
>DUSU01000043.1 GCA_012842425.1 Candidatus Fermentithermobacillaceae bacterium
ATAATCTAGATATCGCAGCATCGCGGGGTGGAGCAGTCAGGAAGCTCATCGGGCTCATAACCCGGAGGTCGCAGGTTCAAATCCTGCCCCCGCAACCAAAGCCATCTTATGGTGCTCGCATAGCTCAGTCGGCAGAGCGCATCCTTGGTAAGGATGAGGTCACCAGTTCGATTCTGGTTGCGAGCTCCATTTTGTTGTGGATATAATGCTGAATTGACACTGCCTGTTTTACCGTGTTAGACTCGTTTGCAGTGGTTTTTCCGGGATGGGAGGTAGGAACGTGGCTAAGGGACAAGTTGAAGTGGTAACATTAGCTTGCCAGGAATGCAAGCAGCGCAACTATACGACGAAGAAGAACAGAAAGTCCCATTCCGGCCGGCTTGAGTTCAAGAAGTACTGCAGGTTCTGCCGGACTCATACGACGCACCGGGAAACCAGATAATCGCGCGCAGGCCCGTAGCTCCAATAGGTAGAGCGGCGGACTCCAAATCCGATGGTTGGGGGTTCAAATCCCTCCGGGCCTGCCAAGATCAAACCGGCGATTGGGTGGAAACATATGAACAAGTTAGCGCGTGCCTTCGGGTCGATAGCTACCTTCCTGCGGGAAACCCGTGCGGAACTCAGAAAGGTCGTATGGCCTACCTGGGCGCAGGTTAGGGTCCTTACGGCCGTTGTTTTGTTTACAATGATTGGTCTCGGCGCTATTCTCTGGGGCACAGATGCTCTGGTTGCTTTCGGGCTTAGCGCGGTACTCGGCAGGTAGGGGAGAGATATTCTTAATTTATGAGCACTAAGCTTGACTCGACATCCGCGAAACCACAATGGTTTGTTGTCCACACATACTCAGGGTACGAGAACAAAGTCAAAGCCAACCTCGAAAAACGCGTGGACAATATGAATATGAAGGATAAGATCTTCCAGGTGGTTGTCCCCGAGGAAGAGGAAGTCGAGTACAAGGAAGGCAAGAAGAAGATCGTCAAGCGCAAAGTGTTCCCCGGCTACGTCGTGGTGAACATGATTATGAGCGACGATTCTTGGTACGTTGTGAGAAACACTCCCGGAGTTACGGGGTTCGTGGGGCCCGGCTCGAAACCGATCCCCCTGGAGGAGCAGGAGATTGAGACCATCCTCAAGAGGGCCAGCGGCGAGGTCGCCCCGAGAATTCGAGTCCACTTCACTCCAGGCCAGACCCTCCGTGTCAAGTCAGGTCCTTTCCAGGGGATGATGGGGCTTGTCCAAGATGTGATGGTGGACAGAGGGAAGCTCCGCATGCTACTCTCAATATTCGGTCGCGAAACTCCGGTGGAGTTCGATTTCAACCAGGTAGAGGAAGTGTAACCCCATGGCGAAAAAGGTTAAGGCTGTCGTCAAGATTCAGCTGCCGGCAGGAAAGGCCACCCAGGGACCGCCCGTCGGGCCTGCTCTGGCTCCTCACGGCATTAACACCCAGCTGTTCGTCAAACAGTTCAACGACCGGACAGCCAAGGATGCCGGCAACGTACTTCCGGTTCAAGTTACCGTTTTTGAAGACAGGTCCTTCACTTTTGTCGTGAAAACCCCCTATGCCGCTGCGCTCCTCAAGAAGGCGGCAGGCATTGAGACTGCTTCAGGCGAGCCCAACGTGAAGAAGGTCGGCAAGGTGACCAAGGACCAGGTCCGGGAGATCGCCGAGCTTAAGATGAGAGATCTGAACGCTTCCAGCATTGAAGCCGCTATGAGGATCATTGAAGGAACCGCCCGTTCCATGGGCATCGAAGTAGTGGCCAACAAGTAAGGAAGCTTTTTTGAACAACGTGGGAGGACGTAAGTCCGCAAGTACCACAGGGAGGCATTCAGAGTGAAGAGAGGCAAGAAGTATCAAGAAGCTGCCAAGCAAGTCGAACCCGGCAAGATTTACGAGCCCCGCGAAGCATTCGAACTCATTGGTAAGATCGCCTACGCCAAGTTTGATGAGACCGTGGAAGTCGCCGTGAAACTCGGTGTAGACCCCAGGCACGCAGATCAGATGGTTAGAGGCGCAGTGGTTCTTCCGCACGGTACCGGCCAGGATGCCAGAGTCTTGGTGTTCGCCAGGGGCGATAAGGCCAAGGAAGCGAGAGACGCCGGCGCGGATTTTGTGGGCGCCGAAGACTTGGCCGAGAAGATTCAGGGTGGCTGGCTGGATTTTGACCGCGCCGTCGCCACTCCCGACATGATGGGAATTGTGGGACGTCTCGGACGTATCCTCGGTCCCCGCGGGCTTATGCCGAACCCCAGGACCGGGACGGTTACTAACGACGTCGCTGCTGCAGTGAAGGAGATCAAACAGGGTAAAGTCGAGTTCCGCACCGAGAGGACAGGTCTTATCCACGCCAGGATCGGCAAGGTCTCGTTCGGTCCGGATAAACTCGCGGAGAACTTCGCTGCGTTTATCGACGCTTTACTTAGAGCGAAACCCGCTGCGGCAAAGGGACAGTACTTGAGGGGCGCCAGCGTGGCGAGCACGATGGGTCCCGGGATTCCCGTGAGCCCGACCAAGGCGACCCGTGCCGAGGCGTAATAGTTTCGCAGTGTGCGATCGGTGAAAAACTGAATACAGGACTTACCGTAGACAGCAGGTATCTTAAGACGTAAAGGTGCCGGTACGCCGGTGCCGCCCGCCGAGGTATGAGTCCCTGATGGCAGAGGATAAACCTCTACTGGTCATCTTGAGGACCCACGCTTCGTGCGGGGGTCCTTTTGAATCTTGAGGAAGGTCAAAGGGAGTCCGTTCCTCGAGACTCAAGGAGTTTACGAAGACGTACCGCGCAAAGGGGGGAACAAGTTGGAGAAGAAGCAGAGGCTGGAGAAGCAGAAGGTCCAGGATGAGCTGAAAAACGCCATTTCAAGCGCCAAGAGCGTGGTGTTTATAGACTTCCGTGGCGTGACGGTCGCGGATGACACCAAACTGAGGCGTGCGTGCCGCGACGCAAAGGTCCACTATAAGGTCGCCAAGAACACCTTGGTCCGGCGTGCCATTGACTCGCTGGGATGGAAGTCACCGGATGACATTTTGCAGGGGCCTACCGCCCTGGCCATGAGCGACGTGGACCCGACCACCGCTGCCAAGGCCGTGGCAGGCGTCATGAAGGATGTCCCCGCCCTGAAGATCAAGGGAGGACTTCTGGACGGCGAAATACTCAATGTGGACAGAGTTATGTTCTTGGCAACTCTGCCTTCACGTGAGGAGCTCCTGGCCAAGACCGCAGGGGCCATGCAGAGCCCGCTCACCGGCTTTGCGGTGGTGCTCAACGAGACGCTGGCCGGTTTCGTGAGAGCGGTCGACGCTCTGCGCGCGAAAAGAGAACAAGCTGCAGGCTAGGTTTTCTTGTATCCCACTTAAGAAATCAAACGAAAGTCAGGTGTTAAAGAGTGTCAAAGGTAGAACAGGTTCTTGAGATCGTAAAGGGCATGACCGTCCTTGAGCTCGCCGAGCTCGTTAAGAAGTTCGAAGAGGAGTTCGGAGTCTCCGCCGCTGCTGCCGTAGTCGCAGCCCCTGTGGGCGCAGCTCCTGCCGCTGAGGCCGCAGCTCCCGAAGAGGAGAAGACCGAGTTCGACGTCATCCTCGTCGACGCCGGTGCCAACAGGGTCTCGGTAATCAAGACCGTCCGCGAGCTCACCGGACTCGGACTCAAGGAAGCCAAGGAACTCGTCGAGGCCGCGCCCAAGCCCATCAAAGAGAAGGTCACGAAGGAAGACGCCGGCAAGGCGAAGGAAGCTCTCGAGAAGGCCGGCGCGAAGGTCGAGGTCAAGTAAGTATCCATCACAGGAGAAAAGGGGCAGGCAGACACGCCTGTCCCTTTACATATCCTGCCATCGTGGCGAAGACCTCCGGTATGTGGTAGACTTGTGCCGGCAGAGTTTCCGAAAAGGAAAGAGACATCGATTGGACCGCGCGCTCCTGACGCAAAGTCAGAAGCCAAATCTATTCACGCCTGTTGACGGACATTGACAGGCGTGATAGTATTGGTATTTGTAGCAGCTTTTTGTGCCGGACAGGAATCAGTTTACGGAACTTTGGGTAGAATAGGGAAGTGATGGCAAGTTCCGTTCCTACAACCATAGCCGGCAATACTACTAACTCTTACCCCCTAAGGAGTGAACTTCATGGCCTATCCTATCAAGGTAGGCAGGCGTGAACGGCTGAACTACGGGCGCATCGCCGAGGTCTTGGAGATACCTGACCTTGTAGCCGTTCAAAGGGATTCGTACAAGTGGTTCCTCGAGGAGGGCTTGCGGGAAGTATTCAGGGATATCTCTCCGATTAAAGACTTTACCGAGAACTTGGTCCTTGAGTTCATCGACTACAGTCTGGGAGAGCCGAAGTACTCGGTCCGCGAGTGTAAGGAACGCGACGTAACGTACTCTGCGCCGCTGAAGGTCAAAGTTAGACTCGTAAACCAGCAGACGGGAGAAGTCAAAGAGCAAGAAGTTTTCATGGGCGATTTCCCGCTTATGACTCAGGCGGGGACGTTCATAATCAACGGTGCCGAAAGGGTAATCGTTAGCCAGCTGGTGCGCTCTCCGGGCGCCTACTATTCTTTTGAGACAGACCCCAACGGGAAGAAACTCTATTTCGCGACGCTCATACCGAACCGGGGCGCATGGCTGGAAATGGAGTCGGATTCAAACGACATATGCTGGGTTAGGGTAGACAGGACTAGAAAGCTGCCGCTTACGGTCCTCCTCAGGGCCGTCGGATTGGAGACGGACGCGGCCATCTTGGAGGCAATGGGAGACAGCATTCCCGTCCGAAACACTCTGGACAAAGACACCACCAAAACCAGAGACGAAGCACTGGTTGAGATATACAAGAGACTCCGTCCCGGTGAGCCTCCCACTGTCGAAAGCGCAAGGAATCTATTTGAGTCTCTTTTCTTTGAGCCGAGGCGCTACGACCTGGCTACGGTGGGGCGCTACAGGCTCAACAAGAAGTTCATTCCTAGAAGACGTATCGTAGGCACGACGGCTACCATGGACGTGCTCGATCCCGTGACCGGTCACCTCCTCCTTAAGGCCGGAACGTTTATCGACAGAGATGTTGCTGTCATGCTTACGGACAAGCGGGTTAACGTCATTGACGTAACGACTCCCGACGGCCAAGTGGTCCACGTTGTTGGAAACGGCCGGTTTGACATATCCCAGGAAGTGCTCGCCAAGGAGAAGACGCTCTTCCGCGACGACATCATCGCTGCGGTCAACTACTTCTTTGGGCTTTTCAAGGGCGTAGGCACCATAGACGACATCGACCATCTGGGGAACCGCCGCGTAAGGTGTGTCGGAGAGCTCCTCCAGAACCAGTTCAGGGTAGGTCTTACCAGGATGGAGCGGGTCGTCCGCGAGCGCATGACGATCCAAGATATCGATATCATAACTCCCCAGGCCCTCATAAACGTGAGGCCGGTTGTAGGCGCAATAAAAGAGTTCTTTGGGTCCAGCCAGCTCTCGCAGTTCATGGAGCAGACCAACCCCCTTACCGAGCTCACGGCCAAGAGAAGGCTGTCGGCGCTGGGTCCGGGAGGTCTTACGCGGGATAGGGCAGGCATGGAAGTCCGCGACGTCCACCACTCCCACTACGGGCGCATGTGTCCTATCGAGACTCCTGAAGGACCCAACATCGGCCTTACCGGTTCACTTACGTGCTATGCGCGGGTGAACAGGCTTGGGTTTATCGAGACACCGTACCGCGAGGTAGACAAGGAGACCAAGAGGGTCACCGATAAAGTGGTCTATCTTACAGCTGACGAAGAAGACGATTGCGTCATCGCTCAGGCAAACGCCGAGATCGGCGAGAACGGCGAGTTCCTAAGCGAGAGAGTCCTTTCCCGCTACAGGGACGAAGTGCTTGAGGTCCCGCCCGAGCGCCTCGATTACATGGACGTTTCACCGAAGCAGGTCTTCTCGGTAGCCACGTCTCTCATCCCGTTCCTTGAGCACGACGAAGGCGCCCGCGCCCTCATGGGTTCGAACATGCAGCGTCAGGCCGTGCCCCTCATAAAGACCGAGGCGCCTCTCATAGGGACCGGTCTTGAGCACAGGGCGGCCCTGGACTCCGGCGCCATTGTTGTAGCGAAGCGTGCCGGACGGGTGAAACGCGTATCCTCTTCCGAGATCGTCATCGAGACGGAAAACGGCGAGGAAGACCGTTATACGCTGATGAAGTTCCAGAGGTCCAACCACGGCACGTGCTTCAACTTCAAGCCCATCGTTACAAAGGGCGAGACGGTTCAAGAAGGCGATGTCATCGCCGACGGGCCTTCGGCTTCGGGGGGCGAGCTTGCCCTGGGAAGAAACGTGATCGTGGCATATATGCCGTGGCAGGGCTTTAACTACGAGGACGCCATACTCCTTTCACGTGAGCTGGTGGAGGACGACACCTTTACCTCCATCCACATCGAGGAGTACGAATGCGACGCCCGGGATACCAGGCTTGGGCCCGAGGAAATCACGAAAGACATACCCAACGTGAGCGAAGACCAGCTGAAAGACCTGGATGAGCGCGGGATCATCAGGATAGGAGCCGAAGTCCGCTCGGGAGACATCCTGGTTGGAAAGGTGACCCCCAAGGGTGAGACTGAGCTCACCGCCGAAGAGAGGCTGCTCCGAGCCATCTTTGGCGAAAAAGCCAGAGAGGTCCGGGACAACTCGCTCAAGATGCCTCACGGCGAGAGCGGTATTGTCGTGGACGTCAAAGCTTTCACCAGAGAGGCCGGGGACGAGCTGCCGCCCGGAGTGAACCAGCTGGTTCGCGTCTATGTCGCCCAGAGGCGCAAGATCTCCGAAGGCGACAAGATGGCCGGACGCCACGGAAACAAGGGTGTTGTGGCGAAGATCCTGCCCAAAGAAGATATGCCCTTCTTGCCCGACGGCACTCCCGTCCAGATCGTGCTCACGCCTCTCGGAGTGCCTTCGAGGTTGAACCTGGGGCAGATCCTCGAGTGCCACCTTGGCTGGGCTGCCCGCGCCTTGGGGCTCCACATCGCCACCCCGGTATTCGACGGTGTGACCGAGAATGAGATCCAGGCCCTACTCGATAAAGCGGGACTCCCGAAGGACGGCAAGATCTGGCTCCGCGACGGGAGGACCGGTGAGTACTTCGACAACCCGATAACCGTAGGGCAAGTATATATGATGAAACTCCTGCACCTGGTCGACGACAAAGTCCACGCCAGGTCCACAGGACCGTACTCCCTCGTCACCCAGCAGCCTCTCGGCGGAAAGGCCCAGATGGGAGGCCAGCGTTTCGGCGAGATGGAGGTATGGGCCCTCGAAGCTTACGGTGCGGCCTACACGCTGCAGGAGATGCTCACTGTAAAATCCGACGACAGGACCGGACGGGTTAAGACGTACGAGGCGATCGTCAAAGGCCTCAACATCCCCGAACCCGGTGTACCTGAGTCGTTCAAGGTGCTTCTTAAGGAGCTCCAGAGCCTTTGCTTGGATGTGAAGGTTCTCGACGAGGAAGGCAACGAGATCGAGATCAAGGAGCTCGATGAGGACGTTCAGGAGACCGCTCGAGACCTCGACCTCGTAACCGAAGGCGAACCCAGGCGTCTGCCGAGACATCCGCGCAGGCGCGAGATCCTGCCTGAGGCGCCTTATGAAGAAGAGGAAGGCGAAGAGGAAGAGCCGGCCGCCGATGACGATCTGGCAGCCGAAGAGGAGGCCATCCCGGCCGATGAGTCTATGGATGAATCCCTAGAGGACGATATGGACCTCGGGGAAGCCGCCATGGATGAAGACGAAGAGGCAGTTCATGAGCTCGCCATCGAGGACCTCAAAGACCTCGAACCTTCCGTGACCTTCCAGGATGAAGAAGACGAAGATCGGGACGAAGCACACGAAGAGGTGGAGCAGAAACTGTCGCTTGATGATCTATTCAAGAACTTGACCATCCCCACCGTCGTTCCCGTCGAGGAAGATGAAGAGATGGGAGAGCCGAAGAAGAAGAGGGCGTCGGGTAAGGCCAGAGCCAAGCGGCGTCCGAGACGCGCCGGCGATGATTTCGAACGGTTGGGTCGCGTACGGTCCTTGCGTGATCTTGACCTCGAGGACCATGAAGACGAAGACGAACCGATTAACTGACGCAAAGGGGATGTGAGTAATGGACGTAAACAGCTTTTCCGCGATGCGCATTTCTCTGGCGTCACCCGAGAAGATACGTGAGTGGTCCCATGGTGAGGTCAAGAAGCCCGAAACTCTGAACTACAGGACCCTGAAGCCTGAGCGCGACGGTCTTTTCTGCGAGAGGATCTTCGGTCCAACCAAGGACTGGGAGTGTTACTGCGGTAAGTACAAGAGGATACGTTACCGGGGCGTCGTCTGCGACAAGTGCGGCGTCGAAGTGACCCGCGCGCTCGTAAGGCGCGAGAGGATGGGGCACATAGAGCTCGCGAGCCCGGTTTCTCACATCTGGTACTTCAAGGGCATCCCTTCCCGGATGGGGCTTCTCCTCGATATGTCGCCGAGGCTTCTCGAACGGATCCTTTATTTCGCGGCTTACGTCGTGACCGATCCGGGAGACTGCGAAGGGCTTTCATATAAGCAGGTCCTCACTGAGACCGAATACCGCGAGGCAAGGGAGAAGTTCGGCCAGCGGTTTAGGGCCGGTATGGGAGCAGAGGCCGTCAAGCAGCTCCTCATGGACATAGACCTGGAGAAGCTGGCGGAAGAGCTCCGCGCCGAAGCGAAGAGCGCCAGCGGTCAGCGGAAGATCCGCGCGATCCGACGGCTGGAGGTTGTTGAGGCTTTCCGAAAGTCCGGGAACAGGCCTGAGTGGATGATCCTCGACGTTATCCCCGTAATCCCTCCCGATCTCCGTCCCATGGTCCAGCTGGACGGCGGCCGGTTCGCCACTTCCGACCTTAACGACCTATACAGGCGAGTTATCAACCGGAACAACCGCCTGAAGAGGCTTCTGGACCTTGGAGCTCCCGACATAATCGTGAGAAACGAGAAAAGGATGCTCCAGGAAGCCGTTGACGCTCTCATCGACAACGGGCGCCGCGGGCGCCCGGTCACGGGACCCGGCCAGAGGCCTCTCAAGTCCCTGTCGGATATGCTCAAGGGTAAGCAGGGGCGTTTCAGGCAGAACCTCCTGGGTAAGCGCGTTGACTACTCGGGTCGAAGCGTAATCGTTGTCGGTCCGAGCCTGAAGTTCCACCAGTGCGGCCTACCCAAGGAGATGGCCTTGGAGCTGTTCAAGCCCTTCGTCATGAAGAAGCTTGTTGAGAAGGGCGATGCCCATAACATCAAGAGCGCGAGACGTCTTGTTGAGAGGGCGCGGCCCGAAGTGTGGGACGTCCTCGAAGACGTCATCAAGGAACACCTCGTGTTGCTTAACCGCGCTCCTACGCTGCACAGGCTGTCCATCCAGGCCTTTGAGCCGGTGCTCGTGGAAGGGCGCGCCATCCAGATCCACCCGCTTGTCTGCCCGCCGTACAACGCGGACTTCGACGGCGACCAGATGCCCGTACACGTGCCCCTCTCGGCGGAAGCCCAGGCTGAGGCCAGGATCCTTATGGCTTCAACCAGGAACCTACTCCTTCCCAAGGACGGTTCCCCCTCGGTCACGCCGCAGAAGGACGTCGTTTTGGGAGTCTACTACCTCACGCTTATCGATGAGGACGACCGCGATGTCAGGGAGCTCAGGGCTTTCGAGTCTGAAGATGCCGCCATACTGGCGTATGACGTGGGCGCAATCAGGTTGCATGAGAGGATATTGGTCCGCCTCCAGTCCGGAGAGAGGCTCGAGACGACCGTCGGACGGTGCATATTCAACCAGGCGCTGCCTGAGGGGCTCAGGTTCGTTAACAGGGTCGTGGACCGTAAGCCTCTCGGGAAGATCCTTTTGCAGTGCATCCGCATGTACGGCATGGAGAAGGCCGCCAACATGCTGGACCGCATAAAGGAACTGGGATTCGAGTATGCCACCCGGGCAGGGTCGACGATTGCGATTACCGACATCACCATCCCGAAAGAGAAGCCCGCGATGCTCGAGGAAGCAGACGCCAGGGTGAAAGAAGTAGAGAGCCAGTACCAGATGGGCTTCCTGACCCGGGATGAACGATATGACAAGATCATCTCGATCTGGCGTGAGACCACCGACAAGGTAACCGAGGCCATGAAAAAGGCCTTTGACCCGCTTAACCCGGTTATCATGATGGTCAACTCGGGTGCCCGAGGCAACCCGCAGCAGATCTCCCAGCTCGGCGGAATGCGCGGAATCGTGGTTGACCCGTCGGGCCGGATGGTGGAGCAGCCGGTCCGGTCCAACTTCCGTGAAGGACTCACGGTACTCGAGTACTTCACCTCAACTCACGGACAGCGAAAAGGTCTCGTTGACACCGCTCTCCGTACGGCCGACTCGGGTTACCTTACCAGGCGTCTCGTGGACGTTGCCCAAGACGTTATCGTGAGGGAAGAAGACTGCGGGACCGAGCACGGCATAGTCTTGCGTGAGATCAAGATCGACGGAGAACTCGTGGAGAGCCTGTACGATAGGCTCGTCGGCAGGTTCGCCCTCAAGGATGTGGTCCATCCCGAGACAGGCGAGATCATAGTCGAGGCAAACCACGAGATCGATGAGGAAAAAGCCGAAAAGATTGTAAACGCCGGGATCACTGAAGTCGAAGTGCGCTCGGTTCTCACCTGCGAGACCAGGCACGGCGTGTGCGTGAAGTGCTACGGACGCGACCTGGCAACCGGCGGTCTTGTGCAGGTCGGCGAGTCGGTCGGCACCGTCGCCGCGCAGTCCATCGGCGAACCGGGTACCCAGCTGACGCTGCGTACGTTCCACCTTGGCGGTATCGCGGGCGAGGATATAACCCAGGGTCTGCCGAGGGTGGAAGAGCTCTTCGAGGCCAGAAAGCCCAAGGGTCAGGCGGCCATCGCGGAGATCTCTGGTGTGGTTGAGATTTCGGAAGGCGACAGGAAGCGCGAGATCCGCATCACGTCGCCTGAAGGAGACCAGACGGTTACTGTGGTGCCGTACGGCGCACTCATCAAGGTGCAGGATGGCCAAGTGGTTGAAGCGGGTGAACCTCTCACCGAAGGTTCCATCAACCCGCACGACCTTTTGAGAGTCAAGGGTGTCACCGCCGTTCAGGACTACCTTGTGGCCCAGGTGCAGCGGGTCTACCGTCTCCAGGGTATCGATATCGCCGACAAGCACATCGAGGTCATCATCAGGCAGATGATCAGGAAGATCAGGGTAGACGAGCCGGGCGACACCGATCTCCTTCCCGGAGGCGTCGTGAGCATCCACGAGTTTGCCGATGCCAACGCAGAGGCTTTCGAGAAGGGCGGAGAACCTGCCATCGGTAAGCCCGTTATCCTCGGTATCACCAAGGCCTCTCTCGCGACCGAGTCGTTCCTGTCGGCCGCGTCCTTCCAGGAGACCACGAGGGTCCTTACCGAAGCCGCGGTCAAGGGAAGGGTAGATGAACTCCTCGGGCTCAAGGAGAACGTGATCATCGGCAAGCTGATACCCGCGGGTACCGGCATGGCAAGGTATTCCCAGATTGACGTGAAGTACGCGTCGGAAGCCGGAGAGGCGCTCCAGGAAGACATTGCAGGGAACGGGGACGAAGTGGAGTAAGTTCAGACCGTGAGGCCGGTATGTGAAACCGGACAACATCCGGGAGGTGCGCTACATGAAGTGGTTGGGTCATGCTGCGTTCGGCTTGGTCTCACAGGGTGGAGTGAGGATCTTAACCGATCCTTTTGACAACTCGGTGCCCTATCCCCATATAGCGCTCGAGTGCGACGTGGTGACGGTTTCCCACGAGCACTTCGACCACAACGGGGTAGAAGGGCTCAAGGGGTCTCCACGGGTGCTCAGGGCCGTAGTGGGCAAGGAAGCTACTCCGCTGGACGAAACCGTAGGAGATGTCAGGTTCCGCGTGGTGCCGTCCCTGCACGACGATAAAGGAGGCTCTTTGAGAGGGCCCAACGGGATTTTCGTGATGGAGATGCCCGACATGACGGTCGTTCACCTGGGAGACCTGGGACATCCCCTTGACGAGAAGACCGTGTCGGCTATCGGCAAGTGCGACGTCCTCCTCGTGCCGGTTGGAGGGCACTACACAATTGATGGAAAGACGGCTGCCCAGGTAGTACGGAGCCTCAGGCCCAAAGTCGCCATTGCCATGCACTTTAAGACCAGCTACATCAAGGACTGGCCGATAAGCGGGCCCGAGGATTTCGAAGCCGAGTGGAAATCGGTGAAGAAGCTACCGCCGGGCGAGTTCGACGTGGACCTCTCCCCCGACAAGCTTGGCCCGGAGACCGAGATCTGGATACCGGCGATTTAGCCCGCGATTTCGATACGACAGAATCACAGTGAGGGCCCCGAGAAGGGGCCCTCAGTTTGCTTGTCGTGCATCCATTCCGGTTTTCCTGAGCAACATCCAACTGTAGCCCGCCCGAGATAAGCGCCTGACGCCACCGGGTTTGCCCGGGCTTTCGCCGGCTGCGGCATGTATAGCGTTAGTGTACAGCGTGAGGTATGCTCTGCCAGCGTACGGTCTGTTGAACCATCTGTGAGCAAGTGCTATCATCGGTATTAGTGTTCGTCATCACAAGGACGGACATGGAGCGGCGTCACAAATCGCTCCGGGACGTCCTAGCGTCTGAGGTGCTGTCGTAATGTCGGACTTGCCGTTTTTGCTTGTGGTCGTTCTGCCGTTTGCCGGAGCTTTGCTGGTGTTTCTCGCGAAAGGTCTTGAGGACAAATCCGGATATATAGCCGTAGGCGCGGGGATGGCCACCGCAATCGCGGCTATCGCCGTAATACCTAAAGTCCACGGGGGACAAGCCGCCTTTAGCCTCGTCGTCGACGGCCTCGGCTTCTTCATTGCGTTGGCGTCGTCCGTGCTGGGGGCTTTGATCCTTGTCTATTCTCTGGGCTACATGGCCCACGAAGAAAACCTGCCCCGCTACTACTCGCTTGTGCTCCTCACCATAGGGTCAGTGAACGGTCTGGTGCTTTCCGGAAATGCCCTTGTCATGGCTTTCCTCTGGATGGCCTGTTCATTCCTCACATGCGCTATTGTGGGGTTTAACAGGGAGAATAAGGCCGCGGCACCTTGCGCCAGGAGGGCCCTCGCCTTTGGGCTGTCCGGCGACCTGATCCTCTTCCTGGGGCTTGGGCTTTTGTACTACGGTAGCGGCGCCAAGGGGTTCGGCATCAGGGACATCATGGGTGCGATCGCCGCTCAGTCGTCCACTACGGCATTACCGCTTACGACCGCGGGAGCATACTTGGTCCTCTTGGCTTCCATGGTACGGTCCGCACAGGTCCCGCTTCACGTTTGGCTTCCGGGCGCCATGGAGGCGCCGAGTTCCGGCTCGGCTCTCCTGGATGCCGCCACTGTAATGAACGCAGGCGTCTACCTTGTTATGAGGTTCTACCCGGCTCTCAAGTCAGTGCCGGGATGGACAGAGTCCGTAACCTGGACGGGCTCTTTCACCATCTTGATCTCGGCGCTCATGGCGCTTTACGCCGACGATATAAAGCGGATGCTTGCGTTTTCGACCATGAGCCAGCTCGGATACATGTTTTTCGCAGTAGGGACGGGGTCAATACTGGGGGCCCAGTTCCACCTCATGTCCCACGCCATATTCAAGTCGCTCCTCTTCCTGGCAGCGGGTTCCATCATCCACGCGACCGGTACCAGAGACATGGGCAAGCTGTCGGGCGCGGCGAGCAAGATGCCCATGACCGGCGCCGCTTTCCTAGTCGGCGTAATGGGGCTTTCAGGAGTGCCCTTCATGAGCGGCTTTTTCTCGAAGGACATGATCCTGGCAGGGGCCCTTGCCGGCCACCAATACGCGGCCCTTGCGCTCGCCGGCCTCGGGGCGGTTGTCACGGTGGTCTACTCCTGGTCGGCATACATCAGGGTGTTTAGGGGTGAGATTTCACCGGCCGTGCGCAAAGCCCATGAAGCGCCTCTTTCTATGGAGATCCCCCTGGCGGTCCTATCGGTCCTCACTCCGTTCTTCTGGCTGTCTATCGGACTGGAAAGCTCGGGGCTCCATGAGTCGCTGCCTGGAATGGGGATCCACGAGATCTCTCCCCTCTACCTGGTCGAGGAGACCTTCGGCAGCGCGGCGTTCGTCATATCCATTGTCGCGCTGGTCCTGGGATTTCTCATCGTCCGCAAGCGGAACCAGGTACTCGGATGGATGGAGTCTCACGCCACCGCCCTGGTATCTGCCTGCCGGCAAGGGTTCTACTTCGACCGTCTTTTTGCCATGTCTGAGGGACGGTCGGCCCGGAGCCGGAAAAGTGTCGGACGGAAGTGATTTCCCTGCTTACAAACCTGCTGGAACGCCCGTTGACACCGCAATTTGTGGGTGCTAAACTCTAAAAGCGTGCCTTTTTGGGGTTTGTTAAGCAGGAGGAAGCACGATGTCGAACAGGCCTTTCAGTTCGCGGGGTAAAATACCCAGGAAGGACCGGCTTCCAGGAGTGAGGGCTACTGAAAGGGCAGTTCAGAGCGGTCTTTGCAGGGCCGTTTACGTCGCGAAAGACGCGGAAGAACGCGTCGTCAAGAACCTCCTGAAGCTGTGTCAGGAAAAAGGCATACCTGTGTCTTTTTTTGATTCGATGAAGGAGCTCGGCGAGTTTTGTTCCCTCAAGGTGGGCGCATCTGCCTGCGCCATCTTGAAAGATCCCGGCGAAGGGACCGGGAACTAGGCAAATTTCAGGCAGGAGAAGGGGGTTAGAAGGTGCCGACAATCAACCAGTTGGTTCGGCAGGGACGCAAGGAAGTCAAGGAGAAGTCCAAGTCCCGCGCACTCAGGGGTAATCCCTTCAAGCGTGGCGTCTGCACTGTGGTCCGCACCACTCAACCAAAGAAGCCAAACTCGGCACTTAGGAAGATCGCTCGTGTCCGCCTGGTGAACGGCGTGGAGGTTACCGCCTACATTCCGGGTATCGGACACAACCTGCAGGAGCACTCCGTAGTGCTCGTCCGAGGAGGCCGTGTAAGGGATCTTCCTGGCGTTCGTTATCACATAGTCAGGGGCACCCTCGACGCCGCCGGCGTGGCTGACCGTAAACAGGGCCGTTCGCTGTACGGCGCCAAGAGGCCGAAGAAGTAATCTCTCGGAGGTAATGTTGAATGCCTAGACGTGGCAGAGCGCCGGACAGGGAGTGGACACCTGATCCAGTGTACAATTCGATCCTGGTTACCAGGATCACAAACAAGGTCATGCAATCGGGCGAGAAGTCTGTGGCCCGCAAGATCGTTTATCGCGCCATGGACATCATCCGTGAAAAGACGGGGAAAGACCCGATTGAGGTCCTCGATACCGCCATTAAGAACGCCATGCCCGTACTTGAGGTGCGTCCCAGAAGAGTAGGTGGGGCAACATACCAGGTACCGATCGAAGTGCGTAGCGAAAGGCGTCTTTCACTGGCGATCCGTTGGATCGTGGACTTCGCCCGGCAGCGCAGCGAGCGCGGGATGGAGAACCGCCTGGCAGGAGAGATCCTTGACTGCGCGGGCAACACCGGAAGCACGGTGAGACGCAAAGAAGAGATGCACAAGATGGCCGAAGCCAACAGGGCCTTCGCGCACTACCGCTGGTAGGCCCTGGGCAAGCGAGACTCGAGGAAAGGGGGGAATTCGATGCCGAGGACATTTCCGCTGGATAGGATCCGCAATATAGGTATCATGGCTCATATCGATGCCGGAAAGACCACAACGACCGAACGGATCCTGTTCTACACGGGAAAAGTCCATAGGATGGGTGAAGTTGATGAAGGCTCCGCGGCGATGGACTGGATGGTCCAGGAGCAGGAGCGGGGGATAACGATCACTTCCGCCGCTACTACCTGCCATTGGAGAGATTGCCGGATCAACATTATAGATACGCCAGGGCACGTTGACTTCACGGCAGAAGTGGAACGGAGCCTCCGCGTGCTTGACGGAGCAGTGGCCATCTTCTGCGCCAAAGGTGGCGTCGAACCCCAATCCGAGACTGTCTGGCGTCAGGCCGACAAGTACAAGATTCCCCGTATTGCCTACATCAACAAGATGGATTCAGTAGGCGCCGATTTCTTCCGGGCAGTGAGGATGATCAAGGACCGCTTGGCGGCGGAACCGGTGGTTATCGGTCTCCCGCTCGGTTCGGAAGAGAACTTTGCAGGAGTCATTGACCTCATCGACCTCAAGGCCCTGTACTGGGTTGGCGAACTTGGGCTCGAGATCGAGAAGAGAGACATCCCCGAAGACATGCTGGAACTTGTTGAGGAGTACAGGGAGCGCCTAATCTCGGCTGCTTCGGATTATGACGAAGCCGTCCTGGAAGCCTATCTCGCCGGAGAGGAGCTTTCGGCGGATCTCTTGAAAGGAGCCCTGCGTAAGGGCACCCTGCAGAACGCCATAGTCCCCGTCATGGCCGGCTCTTCCTTTAGGAACAAGGGCGTTCAGTACCTCCTCGACGCTATCGTCGACTATCTCCCCTCGCCGACCGACATACCTCCCGTCCAGGGACAGCGGCCGGGAAGCGACGAGGTGCTGACCAGAAAGACCTCGGATGATGAACCCTTCAGCGCGCTGGCGTTTAAGGTCATGTCAGATCCGTACGTCGGACGTCTGACCTACTTCCGCGTCTACTCGGGTTCCGTAAGCGCCAGGTCTTCCGTGTACAACGCCACCAAGGGAAAGATCGAAAGGATCCAGCGGCTCCTTCTCATGCACGCGAATCACCGCGAAGATGTGGACGAGGCCCTGGCGGGCGACATAGTCGCCACCGTGGCGCTCAAGCACACCACGACCGGGGATACTCTCTGCGACGAGAAGCACCCCATCTTGCTGGAGGCAATAGCCTTCCCGGAGCCGGTAATCCAGGTCGCCATAGAACCCGCTACAAGGGCAGACCAGGACAGACTCGCAATATTTCTGCAGAAGCTTGCCGAGGAAGACCCAACTTTCTCCTACAAGTCGGATGAGGAAACGGGTCAGACGCTGATCGAGGGGATGGGCGAACTCCACCTGGAGATCATAAGCGACCGTCTACTCCGCGAGTTCGGAGTGCAGGCTACCGTGGGACGCCCGCAGGTGGCGTACAAAGAGACGGTGACCGGTGAGGTACAAGGCGAAGGCAAGTATGTCCGGCAGACCGGTGGCCACGGACAGTATGGCCACGTCAAGCTGAAGGTCGAGCCTCTCGGAAGGGGCTCGGGTTTCGAGTTTGTGGACGCCGTGAAAGGCGGGGCTATTCCGGCCGTTTTCATCCCGGCCATCTGGGCCGGCGTGAAGGAAGCGCTGGAGAGCGGGCCCCTTATAGGAAATCCCGTTGTTGATGTCAAGGTGACTCTTGAGGATGGGTCCTATCATGAGGTAGACTCGTCTGAGTTGGCGTTTAAGGTTGCGGGATCTATGGCTCTCAAGGACGCGCTCTCAAAGGCCAAGATAGTTATCTTGGAGCCCGTCATGAAAGTTGAAGTGACCACTCCCACCGTCTACCTGGGAGAAGTGCTTTCTGACTTGAGCGCGCGGAGAGGAGAGATCCAGGGTATTGAGAGCAGGGAAGGCTACGAGGTGATTGAGGGTTCGGTTCCGCTTGCTTCCATGTTTGGGTATGCCACCGACCTTAGGTCGAGGACTCAGGGCCGGGGCACCTATACGATGCAGTTTCAGAGCTACGATGTAGTTCCGCCCAACGAGGCGGACAAGATCATCGCCCGGTACCTCGGGCGGCCAGTGTAACAAAAAAGGAGGATCAATAAGTAAAAATGGCCAAGAAGAAGTTTGAGAGGACCAAGCCGCATGTCAACGTTGGTACCATTGGACACATCGACCACGGCAAGACCACTTTGACTGCAGCCATCACCAGGGTTATGGCATCTTTGGGACACGCCGAGTTCACTCCGTTCGACAAGATCGACAAGGCTCCCGAAGAGAAGGCCAGAGGCATTACCATTTCTGCTTCTCACGTCGAGTACGAGACCCCCAACAGGCACTACGCCCACGTGGACTGCCCGGGTCACGCTGACTACATCAAGAACATGATCACCGGTGCTGCCCAGATGGACGGCGCTATCCTCGTCGTTTCCGCTGCCGACGGAACCATGCCCCAGACCCGCGAGCACGTTCTGCTTGCCCGTCAGGTAGGCGTTCCGGCAATGGTAGTGTTCCTGAACAAGGTTGACCTGGTTGACGACGAAGAGCTCCTCGAGATCTCCGAGCTGGAGGTTAGGGATCTCCTCTCCAAGTACCAGTTCCCCGGCGACGAAGTGCCCGTTATCAGGGGTTCCGCTCTGAAGGCCCTTGAGTGCGGTTGCGGCAAAGAGGACTGCCCGTGGTGCGGCGGGATCATCAAGCTCATGGAGGCCGTTGACGCCTACATCCCGACTCCCGAGCGCGCTGTCGACAAGCCGTTCCTGCTTTCCATCGAAGACGTGTTCACAATCACCGGACGCGGCACGGTTGCTACCGGTAGGATCGAGCGCGGCG
>DUSU01000044.1 GCA_012842425.1 Candidatus Fermentithermobacillaceae bacterium
GAGGCCGTTGACGCCTACATCCCGACTCCTGAACGCGCCGTCGACAAGCCGTTCCTGCTTTCCATCGAGGACGTATTCACCATCACCGGACGCGGTACTGTTGCTACCGGTAGGATCGAGCGCGGCGTAATCAAGCCCGGCGACCCGGTTGAAATCGTAGGACTCACCGATAAGCCGAAGCAGACCGTCTGCACCAGCGTTGAGATGTTCAGGAAGGTCCTGGATCAGGGCGAGGCCGGCGACAACGTCGGATGCCTCCTGCGCGGTATTGCCAAGAACGAGGTCGAGCGCGGCCAGGTCTTGGCTAAGCCCGGAAGCATCAAGCCCCACAAGAAGTTCACCGCCCAGATCTACGTGCTTACCAAGGAAGAAGGTGGCCGTCACACCGCGTTCTTCTCCGGTTACAGGCCCCAGTTCTTCTTCAGGACCACCGACGTTACCGGCGCTGTATACCTCCCCGAGGGTGTCGAGATGGTAATGCCCGGCGACAACGTCCAGATCAAGGCAGAGCTCATCTCGCCCATCGCTATCGAGGAAGGAGTTCGTTTCGCTATCCGCGAGGGCGGCAGAACGGTGGCTTCGGGAGTCGTTACTAAGATCGAGGAGTGATCGCGTTGAGGAGGCAGCGAATCCGGGTTAGACTTCGTGCGTTTGACCACGAAATCCTGGATCAGTCTGCGGGCCGAATCGTTGAGACCGCCAAGAGAACCGGCGCTCTCATCTCCGGCCCGGTCCCGCTTCCGACCGAGAGAAGCGTCTACACCATCCTCACTGCCCCCAACGGAGAGAAGGATATCCGAGAGCAGTTTGAGATGAGAGTGCATAAGAGGCTCATTGACATAATGGAGCCTACGACCAAGACGATGGACGCGCTGACGAGACTCGATCTCCCGGCAGGAGTAGATATCGAGATCAAGAGCGTGTGACCCAAGCTTCGTGATGGAGGAGGTAGCGTGCTATGAAGGCCATCCTCGGCAGGAAGGTCGGGATGACCCAGGTGTTTCAGGATAATGGAGAGCTCGTACCCGTTACCGTCATTGAAGCCGGTCCGTGCACAGTCGTTGACAAGAGGACTCTTGACAAGGACGGATACCTAAGCGTTCAGCTGGGATTTGGTTTCGTGAAGGAGCGCGAGCTTTCCAAGCCCGTGCTGGGGCAGTTCAAGAAGAGAAACCTCGCTCCGGTCAGGTACTTGAGGGAAGTCCGCGTTGACGAGGACGAGAAGCTGGATATTGGTGACGAGGTTAAGGTTACGGTTTTCAAGTCAGGCGACGTGGTTGATGTGAGCGGAAGGTCTCGCGGCAAGGGTTTCGCGGGTGTCATAAAGCGTCACAACTTCGCGCGGAGCGCTATGTCCCACGGTTCCAAGTACCACCGTGGCGTCGGCTCCCTGCAGTCGAGAGACGCCTCCAGGGTGTTCCCAGGAAGGAAGATGCCCGGGCATCTCGGAGATGAGAATGTGACGGTAAAGGGCCTAAAGGTCGTAAGCGTGGATCCTGAGAAGAACCTGCTTCTCATCAAGGGTGCCGTCCCTGGCGCGAGGGGTTCCCTCGTTATGATCAAAGCATCATCACGGCAAGGTTGAGACGAGGTTAAGGAGGGATCCTCGTGCCACAGGCAGAGGTTTTCAGTCCAAAAGGTGAAAAGGTCGGCGAGATCGGGCTTCCCGAGACGCTGTTTGGGGTGTCCCCCAATAGGAGCCTGATTAGGGCCGCCGTTCTTGCTCACCTGAACGCATCGAGGGTCGGCACTGCCAAGGTCAAGACCCGGAGCGAAGTCCGGGGCGGCGGCCGGAAGCCGTGGAGGCAGAAGGGTCTCGGCCGCGCCAGGGCAGGTACCATCAGGTCTCCCCTGTGGAGACACGGTGGTGTGGTCTTCGGGCCTCATCCCAGGGACTACAGCTGGAACCTTCCCAAGAAGGTAAAGAGGTTGGCTCTCAAGTCGGCCCTTTCGGCCAAGGCGCAAAACGGGCAGGTCACGGTCCTCACGGGCCTTACGATGGCCGCGCCGAAGACGAGGGACCTGTATGCCTTCCTTAAGAACATGGGAGTGCATGAAAGCGTCCTTATCGTGACCGGCGATCACGAGCCCAATGTGGTCTTGTCGGCCAGGAACATCCCCGGCGCCAGGGTAACGACCGCCAGGGAGCTGTCGACTTACGAGACCATGCTTAAGAAGCACATTCTCATCACCGAGGATGCGGTGAGAAAGCTGGAGGAGGCGCTCACATGAACCTTACGGCTAGAGACATCATCATCGAGCCTCTGGTGACTGAGAAGACGAACGAAGCCATGGGTATGGGCACGTACACCTTTAGGGTCCATCCCAAGGCCACCAAGGCCGATATTCACAACGCAGTCGAGAAGATATTCAAGGTGCAGGTCGTGAAGGTCAACACCATGAATGTCGTCGGCAAGCCCCGGAGGCTGGGCCTTAAGACCGGCCGCACGCCTTCGTGGAAGAAAGCAATAGTGAAACTGGCGCCCGGTCAGAAGATCGAGTTCTTCGAGGGTGTGTAGGAGGGAGACTAGATGCCTGTAAAGAGCTATAAGCCAACCTCCCCCGGTCTTCGAGGCAGGACGGCGAGCACTTTCGAAGAGATCACAAAGACTACTCCCGAGAAGTCTTTGGTCTTCACGAAGAAGAGGGGCTCCGGCCGCAACAACCAGGGCAGGGTTACCGTACGTCACAGGGGTGGCGGCGCTAAGAAGAAGGTAAGGATTATCGACTTCAAGCGCACCAAGGACGATATTCCGGCCAAGGTTACGGCCATTGAGTACGATCCCGGACGGACTGCCAGGATTGCGCTCCTCACCTATGCCGATGGGGAGAAGCGGTATATCGTCGCTCCCTTGGGCCTCCAGGTGGGCGATGTGGTGAAGTCGGGCCCCAACGCCGACATCAAGCCGGGCAATGCGCTTCCGCTGGAGTACATTCCTACGGGTACTATGGTGCATTGCGTGGAGATGGTCCCGGGCAAGGGAGCCCAGATCGCGAGGAGCGCCGGTGCCGCCGTGCAGCTCATGGCCAAGGAAGGCGGTTTCGCCCTTCTGCGCCTTAGCTCAGGCGAGCAGCGCAAGGTGCCCGTCATGTGCAGGGCGACAATCGGCCAAGTAGGCAACGTTGAACACGAGAACATGTCCCTCGGTAAGGCGGGGGCAAGACGCCACAGAGGATGGCGTCCCACGGTACGCGGCGTGGTCATGAACCCGGTTGACCACCCGCACGGCGGTGGCGAAGGCAAGTCGCCCGTCGGCATGCCCGGACCTGTCTCGCCTTGGGGCAAGCCGACCCTTGGCTACAAGACGCGGAAGAAGAGCAAAGCTTCCGACAAGCTTATTGAGAAGCGCAGAAAGTAAACGAGGAAGGAGGGGGCGATTGTGAGCCGGTCGTCAAAGAAAGGACCGTATGTTGACGCCAAGCTCTTGGAGAAGGTACGGGCCATGAACCAAAAGGGCGAAAAGCGCGTAATAAGGACTTGGGCCAGGGCTTGTACCATAGTCCCTGAGATGGTGGGTCATACCATAGCGGTGCACGACGGAAGAAAGCATGTCCCCGTGTATATCACCGAAGACGCGGTAGGCCATAAGCTGGGCGAATTCGCTCCCACACGTACATTTAGAGGCCACGGAGCGCACACTGAGCGTTCCACCGCTTTGAAGTAAGGGGGTTACCGAGGCAGAGATGGAAGCCAGAGCGATAGCAAGGCACCTTAGGATATCCCCCTCGAAGGTAAGGATCGTGGCCAACTTGGTGCGGGGGAAAGCGGTAAACGAAGCGTTGGCGATCTTGAGGTACACTCCGAAGCGTGCCTCTCATCTCATCAAGAAAGTGATCGAGTCGGCCGCGGCCAACGCAGAGAACAACCTTGAGATGAACAGAGACGCCCTCGTGGTGTCTGAGATATACGTGGACCAGGGGTCAATCCTGAAGCGATACCACCCTCGTCAGAGAGGGCAGGCTTTTCCGATTCAGAAGAAGACTTCGCACATTACGGTAGTAGTCCGGGAAAGAGAGGAGGGTTAAGTATGGGACAAAAGACTCATCCGAAAGGGTTTCGCCTGGGAGTCATCTATGACTGGGATTCCAGGTGGTATGCCCGGAAGAAGAACTTTGCCGAACTCCTCCTCGAAGACAAGAAGATCCGGGATTTCATAAAAGGCAAGCTCCGTCATGCGGGTATCTCGAGGATCGAGATCGAGAGGAAGCCCCAGGAAGTTACGGTTACTGTACACGCAGCCAAGCCTGGAGTAGTGATTGGCAGGGGCGGCACGGGTATCGAGGAACTCAGGAAAGAGCTCGTGGTGCTCACCGGTAAGAAGAAGGTTATCCTCCACGCGGTGGAGGTCAAGAACCCTGAGATCGACGCTCAGCTTATCGCCGAGAACATCGCCGAGTCTATCGAGAGAAGGGTCTCATACAGGAGAGCGATGAAGCAGGCCATCATGAGGGCTATGCGCTCGGGTGCCAAGGGTATCAAGGTCAGGGTATCCGGCCGGTTGGCAGGCGCCGAGATCGCGCGCAGCGAGAGAGCCGGCGAAGGGACCGTTCCCCTGCATACCTTGCGTGCCGACGTTGATTACGGGTTCCATGAGGCACACACAACGTACGGCCGTATCGGCATCAAGGTGTGGGTGTACAAAGGTGATATCCTCCCACAGAAGACCAGACCTGTTCAGGCTGCGGCCGAGGGAGGGAAATAAGTCATGTTGATGCCCAAGAGAGTCAAGTGGCGGAAGCAGCACAAGGCTCCCTATGATGGCAAGGCCTCCAGGGGCAACGAGGTTTTCTACGGAGATTACGGGCTCCAGGCTCTCGAAGGAGCTTGGATTACTGATAGACAGATCGAGGCGGCCCGCGTGGCGCTCACCCGTTCCATCAGGCGCGGAGGAAAGGTCTGGATCAGGATCTTCCCCGACAAGCCCATGACCAAGAAGCCTGCCGAAACCCGTATGGGTAGCGGAAAAGGAAATCCGGAGTCGTGGGTAGCCGTGGTTAAGCCCGGAAGGATCCTTTTTGAGATCGCCGGCGTGTCTGAGGCGGATGCCAGGGAAGCCCTCCGGCTTGCAGGCCACAAGTTGCCGATAAAGACGAGGTTCATGCTCCGGCAAGAGGCGTCCGGAGAGGCACTAGATAAGGCGGTGAACACAGATGAAGGTGCAGGAGATTAGGAATCTGAACGACAAGGACTTGGAGAAGAGGCTGAACGACCTGAAAGAAGAGCTCTTCAACCTGCGCTTTCAGATGACTACCGGTCAGCTTGACAATGTCATGCGTCTCCGGGAAGTCAAGCGGTCCATCGCCAGGGTGAAGACTGTTCAGCGCCAGCGCGAGCTAATGAAGCTCGCCCAGGAGGTCTAGGTATGGAACGAGGAATGCGGAAAGAGATGACGGGCGTGGTCGTCTCCGACAAGATGGATAAGACCCGCGTTGTCGCCATCGAGACCTGGAAGGTCGTACCTAAGTACCAGAAGAGGGTGCGCTCGACCCGCAAGGTAAAGGCGCACGACGAGGACAACTCGGCGAGGACCGGAGATCTGGTCCGCATCGTGGAATGCAGGCCCCTTTCCCGCGACAAGAAGTGGCGGATAGCCGAAATCCTCGAGAAGTCGAAGAGCGCCGGGGGTGACCTAGCGTGATCCAGCAGCAGACCAGACTCACGGTGGCAGATAATACCGGGGCTAGGGAAATCATGTGCATCAAGGTCCTGGGTGGAGCGACCCGCCGCTATGCCGGATTGGGTGACGTTATCGTGGCGTCGGTAAAGGAGGCCACTCCCGGAGGCGTTGTCAAGAAAGGACAGGTTGTCCGGGCGGTAGTCGTCCGTACCACCAAGAACGTGAGACGGCCGGACGGCAGCTATATCAAGTTCGACGACAACGCCGCAGTTATTCTAAGGGACGACAAGGAGCCGCAGGGCACCCGCATCTTCGGACCCGTAGCGAGGGAGCTTCGCGAGAAGCACTTCACTAAGATAGTGTCTCTGGCTCCGGAAGTCCTTTAGGTCCCTGTAAGGTGGTGTAACCATGAACATTCGCAAGGACGACACCGTGCTCGTAACGAGCGGGAAATACCGGGGCAAGAAGGGGAAGGTCATAAGGGCTTTTCCGGCTCTAAACCGTATAGTGGTTCAGGGCGTTAACCTAAGGAAGCGTCACCGTAGGCCCAGCAAGGATCTGCCTCAGGGCGGCATCGTCGAGGCCGAGGGACCCATCGATAGGTCCAACGTGCTCCTCATATGCCCGAAGTGCTCGAAGCCTACCCGGATCGGTGCCCGAAAGCTCGAGGATGGCAAGAAGGCCCGGATATGCAAAAAGTGCGGCGAAGCCATTGACAAGTGAGGTAGATTGACGTGGCGCTAAAGGAAACCTATCGTGACGAAGTCATTCCGGCGATGATGAAGGCCTTCAACTATAGGAACACTCTCCAGGTGCCTAAGGTCACGAAGGTCACCATCAACATGGGAGTCGGAGAGGCAACTCACAACGCCGATGCGATGGAAGCTGCCGTTTCCGATCTCACCAAGATCGCCGGTCAGAAGCCCGTCATCACCAAGGCCAAAAGGTCCATCTCGGCTTTCAAGGTGAGGCAGGGCATGAATGTGGGGTGCAAGGTTACTCTTCGGGGTGAGCGGATGTACGATTTTCTGGAGAAGCTCTTCTTCATCGTACTCCCCCAGGTAAGAGACTTCAGGGGCGTCTCACCCGACGGCTTCGATGGGCGCGGCAACTACTCTCTGGGTCTTAGGGAGCAGATCATCTTTCCGGAGATCGACTACGACAAGGTCTCCAAAGTGAGAGGTATGAACATCACCATCACTACAACTGCCAAGACCGACGAAGAGGGTTTGTACCTCCTCAAGGCATTAGGCATGCCGTTCAAGAGGTAGGGGGGATATAGATGGCAGGACTAGCTAAGGTCTTAAAGGCACAGAAAGAGCCAAAGTACCGGACCCAGCGGGTGAACCGCTGCAAGATCTGCGGCCGGGCTCATGCGTATATGCGGAAATTCGGACTCTGCCGGCACTGTTTCCGGAAATTGGCCCACAGGGGAGAGATCCCCGGCGTGACCAAGGCCAGCTGGTAGGAGGGACGTTACCATGACACATGATCCAATTGCGGATATGGTTACTCGGCTCCGCAACGCCGGCATGGCCAGACATGAGAAGGTGGAGCTACCGGCATCCAAACTCAAGGAGCGAGTTCTGAAAGTCCTGAAGGACGAAGGGTACATTAGGGACTATGAGGTTGTCGCCGAAAAACCCGTACCCAAGATCAAGGTATACCTGAAGTACGGGCCCGGGAAGAAACGGGCAATTACCGGAATCAGGCAGATATCCAAGCCCGGACTTCGCGTCTACGCGCAGAAGGATGAAATCCCCAGGGTTTTGGGCGGTCTCGGCATCGCCGTGGTCTCGACTTCTAAGGGAGTCATGACCGATCGTTCGGCGAGAGAACTGAGGCTCGGGGGCGAAATCATCTGCTACGTCTGGTAAGCGGGAGGTCTTTATCGTGTCACGAATCGGACTAAAACCAATACCGGTCCCCAAGGGAGTCACGGTCTCAAAGGAAGGCGACACTCTGACCGTTAAGGGCCCCAAGGGAGTCCTCTCACGGACGTTTCACCCCGAGATGGTCATAAAGATTGAAGCCGACCAGATCCTGGTCGAAAGACCCTCGGACCAGAGACAGCACAGGTCTCTCCACGGCCTTACCAGGACCCTTATTGCCAATATGGTGCACGGTGTGACCGAAGGCTATGAGAAGACTTTGGAGATCTCCGGAATGGGGTACAGGGCCCAGAAGCAGGGCGACAAGCTGGTACTCAACTTGGGTTTCATAAAGCCCGTTGAGATTGTACCGCCCCAGGGCATTGAGATAACCGTAAACAGCCCCACCTCGGTCACCGTGAAGGGCATCGACAAGGAAAGAGTAGGGCAACTGGCGGCGGAGATTCGCGCTCTACGTCCACCTGAGCCGTATCAGGGTTCCGGCGTGAAGTACGCGGGCGAGAAGATCAGGCGCAAGGTCGCCAAAGCGACGAAGTAGGCCGCTCGAGGAGGATTGACCTTATGGCTGTTATGACCAAACGTGAGAGAAGAGATAGGCGCCACCTTAGAGTGCGGAAACGCGTCGTGGGTACGCCGGAGCGCCCCAGGCTCTCAGTGTTCAGGAGCGAGAAGCATATCTACGCTCAGGTGATCGATGATGTCGCGCAGCGGACTCTGGTCGCTGCTTCTTCGGTCGAGCCTTTCTTCAGAGAGAACAAGATCTCAGGGTCCAATGTCGAAGGAGCGGCCCGGGTCGGAAAGCTCCTGGCGGAAAGGGCTGTTGAGAAGGGGCTTAAGAAGGTAGTCTTTGACCGTGGCGGTTACGTCTACCACGGAAGGATTAAGGCGCTTGCGGACGCCGCCAGAGAGGGCGGTCTGGATTTCTAACATGCGGGGTGATTACTTGGTGAATGCGAACCGTCAAAGAAGAGGCCGTGAGGACAGGTCCTCGAAAGACGCTCCTCTTGATAGGCCTCAAGAAGAGTTCAGAGACGAAGTAGTAAGCGTCGGACCTGTATCCAAGACCGTCAAGGGCGGCCGCAGGCGCAGTTTCCGAGCGTTGGTTGTTGTGGGTAACGGAGATGGCAAAGTCGGGGCCGGACTTGGAAAAGCCCTAGACCTCACCGACGCCATACGGAAAGGTATTGAGGACGCCAAGAAAAACCTCATCGAGGTCCCGCGTCACATGAGCACTATCACCCATGAGGTGATAGGACGGCATGGAGCGGGCATGGTGCTCCTTCGCCCTGCCTCTCCGGGTACCGGAGTTATCGCCGGCCGCGGCGTAAGGCCGCTCATGGAACTTGCCGGTATTCAGGACGTACTGGCTAAGTCTCTCGGTTCGGCCAACCCCTACAACGTGGTCTACGCCACCATCGACGCCCTCAAGCAGCTCCGCACCGCTACCGAGGTGAGGGAGATTCGCGGGAAGGTCAAGAAGGCGGAAGCCACAGCTGAATCGGAGGTCGGAGTTAATGGAATTGCATGACCTGAGGCCAACCCCGGGTTCTGTCAGAAAGGCCAAGAGAAAGGGCCAAGGCATAGGCTCGGGCAACGGTAAGACCGCCGGCCGGGGACACAAGGGCCAAAAGGCAAGATCAGGTGGCACCAAGGGGCCGGGGTTTGAAGGCGGCCAGATGAGGCTGACCATGAGGTTGCCTAAGCGCGGATTCCACAACATCTTCGGTGTGGAGTACGACCTAGTGAACGTAGGCGACCTGGATAGATTTGACGCTAACGCCGAGATTGGGCCCGAGGAATTGAAAAAGGCCGGTATGCTTAGGAAGAATTCCGGATATCTCAAGATCCTCGGCGATGGAGAGCTCACGAAGACGCTTACCGTCAAGGCCCACGTATTTTCGAAATCAGCAAAGGAGAAAATCGAGGCCGCCGGCGGCAAAGCCGAGGTGATATAAATGATCGGAACACTCAGGAACGCATGGCAGGTACCCGATCTCCGTAAGAGGATTCTCATTACGGTTGCGCTGCTTATTGTTTTTCGGGCGGGCGTCGCGGTCCCGGTGCCGGGAATTGTCCCTGAGATGATCCAGCAGCTTTTCAGCGCGGGTACTCTGTTCGCGTTCATGGACCTCTTCTCCGGAGGCGCTCTTTCGAACTACTCGGTCTTTGCCCTAGGCATCTATCCTTACATCAATGCCTCCATCATCATGCAGCTCCTGCAGATGGTGATCCCCAAGTGGGAAGAAATGTCCAAAGACGAGGACGGACGCAAGAAACTCCAGGGGTATACAAGGTATGGCACTGTGATCCTGGGGGCGCTCCAGGCCACCTTCATGACGCTGGCGATTAGGTCGAGAGGCGCCCTGGTAAGCGACTCGATCTGGCTGGTAATTGAGGCTATCTTGAGCCTTGTCGCAGGCACGGCCTTTCTTATGTGGCTGGGCGAGGTTATCACCGAAAAAGGTATCGGAAACGGTATCTCTCTATTCATCTTCGCCGGTATCGTGACGGGTATGCCCAGGGAAGTGGCCCAGATCTGGAGCCTCCTCCGCTCGGGTGAGGCCAAGTGGTATAACGGCGTTCTTCTCCTCCTCATCTCTGTGGCCACGGTGTTCTTGGTCATCTGGATAACCGAGGGTGAACGCAGGATCCCAGTCCAGTACTCGAAGAGAGTAGTCGGCCGCAAGATGATGGGCGGTTACGCGACGAACATCCCCCTTAAGATCAACCAGGCAGGTGTAATCCCGGTTATTTTCGCGTCGTCGCTCCTTTCGTTCCCGGCGACCATAGCGTCGTTCATCACCAAGCCGTGGGCCCAGAAACTGGGCAAGTTCTTCGACTACACCCAGCCGTGGTATATTGCGATGTATGCCGTCTTGATCTTCGGGTTCACGTTCTTCTACACTGGGATGGTTTTCAACCCGAATGAAGTCGCGGATAACATGCGGAAGTACGGCGGTTTTGTGCCCGGAATGAGGCCGGGGAAACCCACGGCGGACCTCCTGTCGCGAGTCGTGACCAGGATAACCGCCGTAGGAGCTTTGTTCCTCGCCATCATCGCGGTCCTTCCGAACTTCATGATCCAGATTACCGGACTTCCCGGTTTCCACGCCCTGGGAGGTACGGCTCTCATCATCGTGATTGGCGTGGCTCTTGAAACAATGAAGCAGATAGAAGCCCAGCTGGTAATGAGGAATTACCAGGGCTTCTTGAGATAGGGAGATGTCGGCATGAGGCTGGTCTTGTTGGGAGCGCCGGGTTCCGGTAAAGGGACTCAAGCGAAGCTATTGGCTTCGGAGTTTGGCCTCCTGCATGTGGCGCCCGGGGACATCTTCCGGAGCGAGATCCGTGCCGGCACTGAGCTGGGACGGCTAGTTGAGGGTATCCTGGCGCGCGGTGAGCTCGTGGACGATGAGACCTGCATCCGCGTCATTGACACAAGGCTTGTATCGGAAGAGGCAAAGCAGGGATTTGTCCTCGACGGTTTCCCGAGAACCATCGGTCAGGCAGAGGCTTTGGACCGAATCCTCTCCGGCCGCGGCGAGTCTCTGGACCTGGCGGTGGCTCTGGAGGTCGACGAGGACGCCATCCTGAGGCGGGCGCTCTCGAGGAGAGTGTGCAGCCGGTGTGGCAAGCCTTACAACTTGGCCATGCAGCCTCCTAAGGTAGCAGGAAAGTGCGATGATTGCGGCGGCGATCTCGTCACGCGCAAGGACGACCAAGAGAGTACCGTAAAGGAACGCCTGGCGGTCTATCGTGAGTTCACCGAACCGCTTACGTCCTACTATGCTGAGAAAGGCATACTGGAGTCAGTGAGCGGCGAGGGAGAAGTGAATGAGGTTTTCCTGAGGATTAAGGAAGCTCTCAGGAAGCGGAATCTGCTAGAGTAAGAAGAGGTCTCATGATCATTCTCAAGAACGAACAGGAAATAGAACTGCTGGCGAATGCGGGAAGAGTCGCAGGGCTCTGTCTCAAGATGCTTGGCAGCAAGGTAAGGCCGGGGATCACCACGGCGGAACTCGACCGGATGGCCGAGGAGTTCATACGGGGGATGGGAGCCATCCCTACGTTCAAAGGCTACAACGGCTTTCCGGCCAGTATCTGCACTTCTGTGAACGATGAAGTGGTCCACGGGACTCCCGACAGTAGGAGACTTGAGGAAGGCGACATCATCTCCATCGATGTGGGCGCCACCCTTAATGGCTTCGTGGGAGATACTGCGGCCA
>DUSU01000003.1 GCA_012842425.1 Candidatus Fermentithermobacillaceae bacterium
CCAAGAGCTCGGCGCCTCTCGTAGCCTTGCCCTCCTCTTCCAATAGCCTCATTGCCCGCTCCAGGTTTCCGCCTGAAATCTCCGCCACCTCGCCGGCCTTTTCCGGATCCACGCCGCGCTCGATCAAAAGCTGCTTTACGGCAGACGGGCTCATGGCCTTCACGGGGATCACCTGGCACCTGGAGAGTATGGTGTCCGGGATAGCGCCCGGGTTGGACGTTGTGAGCAAGAATGTCACGTACGCAGGCGGTTCCTCGAGGATCTTGAGGAGAGCGTTTGAAGCCTCGATGGTCAGACTATCGGCATCGAGGATGAGGAACACCTTGCGTGAGGACTGATAGGGCCTGAGGAGAGCTTCCCGCAGTATTTCGTGGGATTTCTTGATCTTGATGCTGGCGCCTTCCTTCTCCACAACGTAGAGATCGGGATGGTTTCCTGAACTTACAAGCCGGCATGACTTGCACGTCCCGCAGGAGCGCCCCTCATCGGACGGTGACTCGCAAAGGAGAGTAGAGGCAAAATGCCTCGCTATCGCGTCTTTTGGAGAACCTTTTGGGCCTTTGAAGAGATAAGCGTTGGAAACACGCCCGGAAGAGACCACTCGGCAGAGCAGCCTTAGCGCCACCTCATTGCCGGGCAATGAACCGAAGAAAGTGCCATCAAGAGAAGCATCCAGCATTAGATCTTCAGGAATCTCTCCACGGGTACTATGAATACCGTTGCTCCCCCAACCTTAACTCCGATGGGGTAAGGGACGTACGACTCTCCCGGGCCGGTGGGCGTGACGGGGGTTACAAGCTGCTCCCTAGCCCTACAGGTCTTCCTGATTATGTCCAGCACTTTCTCGGTATCTCCGTTCTCAACTCCAATGAGGATGGTTGAGTTGCCTTCGCGGAGAAACCCGCCCGTAGACGCGAGCTTCGTTGCGCCGTACCCCGCTTTCATGAGGCTCTCCATGAGCCCGGGGGCATCCTTATCCTGTATCACAGCGATTATAAGTTTCAACGGCGTCACCTCTCTTGAGCCTTGTCTATGAACTCCAGAATCACAGACATCACGGCCCCGAAGACTTCGTCTTCCGTCAATGACGCGTCGACGACTCGTATGCGTTCCGGGTACCTTCGGGCGAGGTCCCGATAGCCTTCCCTGACCCTCCGGTGGTACTCTTCATCTCTGGATTCGATCTTGTCTTTCTTCTTCGGGCCGAGTCTGGCGTGAAAGACTTGAGGGTCTTTAAGGTCAAGGACAAACGTCAGATCCGGAGTTAAGCCAACGGTTGATATCCTGTTAATAGTTTCTATGTCTGGAATAGGGATTCCTCCCGCATACCCCTGGTAGACGGTTGTGGAGTCGAAGAACCTTTCGGAAAGCACTACTTTCCCTTCCAGGAGAGCGGGAGCTATCACCCGTGCCACGATCTCGGCCCGGGCGGCGGAATACATAAGCATCTCAGCGAGGGGCGTCCTCTCGGGGCCGTTCGGGTCGAGGAGAAGCGATCTCACCATTTCGCCAAAAGGAGTCCCGCCGGGCTCACGGGTGGTCAAGACATCCACGCCCCGCTTCTTAAGAGCCTCGGAGACCCACTTTATCTGGGTGGACTTCCCCGAGCCGTCACATCCTTCAAACGTTATGAAGATTCCACGCAATATACCCTCATCTCGCCTTCTCCACCCCTAATACCGCGCCCCAGCACGTTGAACCCGGCCTTTCGGGCGCTTACGATGTATTCAACAACTTCGGGGTCTATCCTCTCTCCGGGCGTGATGAGAGGCGATCCTGGAGGGTATATGACGACTGTGTCTGCCGAGATCCTGCCGGCAGCCTCTTCCACGGGGACGGGCCTGGCTATCGATAGGAAAGCCTCCCTGAGAAGCATGGTCCTCTCAGGGCGGGGCATTGTCCCGGAGAGCAAGGCAACCTCATCTTCAGAAGCCGCGGTTCCTTCATCCTGCGCGCCCTCAGGTCCGGCCGGGAAACGTTCGGCGAGAGCTCTGAAAGCCCTCTCGATAGCGTCCACATCTCCTATCCCGTGAGCGCCGGAAACAAGCATGAGCACGGATTTCGGCCCCGACATTTCGGGGATGATATTGCACTCGTCAATAAGGAACTTGACGGCTTGCGGACCCGTAACGGGCAGGTCGTTAAGTAGGACCATGAGTTTGGAGGGGTCATGCTCCACATCTTTCGACTCGGCCGCATGCCTGCCGTACCCTGCCACTGCCAGCCCCGGGATCGCCGAGAGGCGCCTCGCAAGCTCCAGTGCCATCTCAGTGCCCCGGTTCACCCAACGGCCTCCGTCCTTGTCGAGCACCTCAACTGCTTGCTCGATTGAGGACATAAGGATGTAAGATGGGGACGTTGTCTGGACGGCCCTCAGGGCCTCTTCCACCGCCTCTTGGAGGCCTGGGAAACGAGAGTTCGCTCCCATGCCGAGGTGAAGCATGGCCGTCTGGGTATATGCTATTGTGGTCTTGTGCAGACCGTGGATGACAAGATCCGCTCCTTGCCTTAACGCAGGACGGGGCAGGCCCCTGCCTATGGCGAAGTGGGGCCCGTGGGCCTCGTCGACGACAAGGACCATCCCCCTGGCATGCACTTCTTTAGCCAGTCGAGAAATGTCTCTCGCAAAACCCGAGTAGGTCGGGTTTATTGCAAAAACAGCCTTGGGCAGGGGTTCGCCCCGCCTCTCGATTTCTTCGAGGGCCGCCTCGAGGCGCGGCCAGTCGAGCGGCATGTAAACGCCAAACTCAGCGCTGTATTCAGGCCAGACAAAAACCGGCTCCATTCCCGAAAAAACCAGTGCGGAAACCAGCGACTTATGGACGTTTCTGGGAAGGAGCACTGTACCTTCTCCAAGGGTCATCCTCACGGCCAGGAGGGCCGCCTGGATACCGGAGGTGGCGCCGTTAACCAGGAAGTGGCTGCGTTCTGAACCGAAAAGCGCTTCGGCGCGCCTCTCCGACTCCCTAATGCATCCGGTGGGATAGTGCAGGTTGTCCATGCCCGGCGCTTCGGTAAGGTCCAGGGCCCGGAGCTCATCGAAGAGGGCCTCCGCCCACTCGGTTGACCCAGGGACGGGAGTTGGGACCTGAGTGTCGCTAGATGCGTTGCTGCTTATGGTGGTAATGCCTGAAAAAGCTTTCCGGCCCTTGTGTCCCGGCATGTGCAGCCTGACCGGATTGCGCCTTGCATAGGAGCACGCTGCTCTTATGATCCCGTTGTCCATCGCTCGCTGTAGTTTCCTCCTGGAATCTTGGTATCCTACCAACATTATCCACAAGAACTGCCACTTATCCCCAGAGTTGTCAACAGGTCGTGGCACCCTTCGACGCTCATTGACGGCATCGCCGTAGGTTCCATTGCACTAAGGTACCATGACCGACACTGCATGTCGACTACCGGGAAAATCTACACATATGCTGCGAATAATGGAGCGAGTCCGTGGCAGCGGGCGGGATCCCGCCAAGCGTCATTCAAGCGTCACTGGAACCACGGTTTTGTCCTCCACTAAAAAGCAAAACCCCGCTCATTTTGCCACGAGCGGGGCTTTCAATTTAGATCCGGCAGCGTCCTACTCTCCCGGGTAAACCCAGTACCATCGGCGCTGGAGGGCTTAACGGCCGTGTTCGGAATGGGAACGGGTGTGACCCCTCCGCCATCGCCACCGGAAACCTTTCAACTTAAGAGATGTCGCTCTCTGCAAGAGCGCTCCTTGCGGAACTGACTTAAGCACAAGGGTCGAGGCCTCGACCTATTAGTACCGGTCAGCTAAACGTGTTACCACGCTTACACCTCCGGCCTATCAACCTTGTAGTCTACAAGGGGTCTTACCTGGTTAACCCAGTGGGATATCTTATCTTGTGGACGGCTTCACGCTTAGATGCTTTCAGC
>DUSU01000045.1 GCA_012842425.1 Candidatus Fermentithermobacillaceae bacterium
AGATCATCTCGTATGGCCTCAGCAGTTTCGGCTATGACATCAGGATCTCCAACGAGTTCTACATCTTCTCCAACGTTTGCGGCAGTGCGGTTGTAGACCCGAAGAACTTCCCGGAGGAAGCCATGGTCAAGCGGGTCGTCCAGCCCCATGATGCAATCATTGTTCCACCGAATACCTACGTGCTTGGCCGGTCCGTGGAGTATGTGCGCATGCCGGACGATGTGATGACGGTCTGTATAGGGAAATCGACCTACGCCCGCTGCGGGATTATCGTCAATGTCACCCCTCTTGAGGCGGGATGGGAAGGCCACGTGACCATAAGAGATCAGTAACTCCACTCCTCTGTCTGCCAAGGTCTACGCCTACGAAGGGATCCTGCAGGTGCTCTTCTTCAGGGGTGAACGACCGGCCGTGACCTATGCCGACAGGAAGGGTAAGTACCAGGAGACGAGAGGTGTTGTGTTCTCGAGGGTCTAGCGGCAATAACGTGATACGAAGTGAAGAAAAAGGCCATCTCGGCTCGGCGATTGCGACGGAGGCTTAAAGATGAGCTCGTTCCTTTTCTTTATGTCCATACTGGTGCCGCTAACTATGGCGCTCATTGGGGCCCGCTTCAGGAAGAACCACCCAAGCGGGTGAACTGGTTCTTCGGCTACCGGACTTCGCGTTCGATGAAGAGCCAGGAGGCGTGGGATTACGCTAATAGGAGGATGGGCGAAGTCTGGTGGAGCGCAGGGCTATTCGTCGGAGGTGCCTCAGCCCTAGTAGCAGCCTTGTGTTGGAGAAACCTCGAGACAGTATCCCTGTGGCTTCTGGGGTTTCAGATGCTGGCAATGCTGCTCACAATAGTGATCATAGAGCGGGACCTAAAGCGGAAGTTCGACTAGAGAGAAGTACTCTCCGTGGACCCGACCAGTGGTACCCATGGAAGGGAGTTCGTGTACGCGCTAACAGAAGGCGACCCGCGCCACAAGTCTTCCAGATGCCTAGTGGAGGCTGTGGCCGAGGGCATCGTTCCTGCCGCTTTGTTCCTACAAAATCTGTTGGAGTTCCTCGCAGTTGTCACCAATCCGAGGAGGATTGCAAGGCCGCTGACTCTTGAGCAGGCGCTTAAGGAGGTAACGGTTGACCGGCACGTGGTTGGACGCCGGAGACTGCTAGATCCCGACGAGTCAGGGATATCAACGAAGGCGGCCGCGGCAGGCTATCGTATCGAAGTCGAGGAGCACTGCATCGTGGCGCGAAAACAGGGGAGAGGCAGGAGGGCTCCAACCGCATAGGGTTGAGTGGATTTGTCGGCGTTCGGCAGGCTGCCTAACGGCACACCCAAAGGTAACATCCCGGCAGGCCAGCTCATTACCCCTTGGAAAAATGCACTCCGAAACCGCTCACACATCTTGTTGCATGACTTAGGGTAACCTAATATACTTATGAGGAATACCTAATAGAATAAGAGTGAAATAGGCCCCGGCGTGAGAAGGTGAGTTAGAAACAAGCAGGAGAAGCAGGGCCGAGTACAGAGCAGGCGTTCGACAAAGCCTACCGGCAAGGAGGGTAGAAGACTGTGGAGCAGCGGTTTGAAAGCCAAGAAGAGTATCTCGAGCAAATATACCGCATAGACCCGGTTGGTCAGGTGCCTTTTTCCCAACTCGTCAAAGCGTTGGGGGTAAGAGGTCCATCGGTTAGCGAGATGTGCCGAAACCTCGCCGCAAAAGGCTTGGTTCAATATACACCTCGGGTCGGCGTGGCACTCACCGATGAAGGGCGAAAACAAGCCCGTCAACTCATCCGGAGACACAGGCTGGCAGAGCGCTTGCTGACTGACCTGATAGGTCTCCCGTGGGAACGTGCCCACGACGAAGCCTGCAAGTACGAACACATCATGTCTGAGGAAGTCGAGCAGCTCTTGGCAGACGCTCTCCCAAATACCTGCCCCCACGGGAACCCGATAGACGGGACGGCTCCTAGCGCCGAGCCGCTTAGCTGTTTGGAGCTCGTGACGCCGGCGGAAGTCGTACGCATTGAGCGCGAGGAGTCGAAGGTACTTAAGTATTTGGCCCAACTCGGGCTCGTTCCCGGAGCGAGCGTCAAGGTGATGGACCGGGCCCCCCTAAACGGTCCGCTCCTCATCTCGGTCGGGGACGCCGTCTACGCTTTGGGGCGTGATGTCGCGGACCGGGTCATGGTGAGGAGGGATGCTTGATGCAGCTGAGACGCAGGTGGCGTGCCGGTAAGGCCGGTGAATCTCAGCGGGCCCCATCTTGCCATCAAGTAGGGCCAAGCCTTCGGAAAGGGCCCGGCCATGATGTGGGATCATGCCATCAAAGGGGGACGGCAGTTTGTCCGGGCGGTTCGTGCTCGACGTGCCCGCTGGCTCCCGGCCATGGAGAGCTAGCCGTCGCTCTTGCCGGAAACCCGAACGTCGGCAAGTCAAGCCTCTTCAATCACCTTACGGGTTCTCGCGTTACTACCGCCAACTACGCTGGCAAGACGGTCGCGCTTAGCAAGGGACGTTCTGTGGCCTTCGGCAAAGTGATGACCGTTATCGATACCCCTGGAACGTACTCGCTCCAGGGCTTTTCCGAAGACCAGATCGTAGCAAGACACGGGCTAACAAACCCCAAGCCCAACGTAATAGTGGTTGTTCTAGACGCATCGAATCTGCGGCGCAATCTGCAGCTCTACGTTGAAGTAGCAGACCTCGGAATACCGGTTGTTGTAGCACTCAATTTGGAAGACGAAGCACGGCGACTGGGGCGAATAGTAGAGCCTGACCGTCTTGCCTCTGTGTTGGGCGTACCGGTCGTCGTCACAAACGGCCAGACCGGAGAAGGGATCCGGAGTCTCTGCGAGGCCGTCATGCAGGCGGCAGTGAGCCGTCCGGCCAGTCCCGTGAGATTGTCTCCCGAAGCCGAGCGCGCTATCGCAGAAGTTGCTGATGCCGTTTCACAGAAACTCCCCTCGGGTGTAGGCGGGCTGGGGCTCAGGGCCACGGCACGCTTGCTCATAGAGGGTGACTCGGAAACTTGGTCCCTCTTGGGCGATGGGCTCGCGGAGCGAGTCCGCCCCGTCGTAGAAAGAGTCAAGCAGAACCTCAGGGAGGCAGGAGCGTGGCCCCTTGCTACCGAGCGCGTGAGGGCCATCGCCCGGCTGGCCGTAGACGTCACCCGACAGATGAGGCGCAGTGGCGACTGGCTGCTATCTCTGTGGCGCCTCAGCATCGACCGCACGTGGGGACCCCTTATACTGCTGGGAGTCCTAGGGTTTACTTTCTGGTACATGTACTCTGTCGGCGGCATCCTATCCGAGACTCTGGGAGGGCTCTGGGGAGACATCGCCATGCCACATATAGCTGCCCTCGGAAGCCTGCTGTTCGGGTCGGGAGTGCTGTCGCGCGTGTTCGTCTGGACCTTCGGCAGTGGAATCGAGGCACTCCTAACCGTAGGTATCCCGTACGTGTTCACCTTCGAGCTGCTGCTATCGCTCCTCGAGGATAGCGGGTATCTAAACGCCGCGGCCTATCTCGCCGATTCAGTGATGCGCCCGCTCGGCCTTAACGGGAGGGCCATAATCCCGATGATATCCGGCACAGGCTGCAACGTGCAGGCGATTTTGGGTACTCGGATACTCGCAAGCAGGCGAGAGCGGTTAATAGCCTCAACCCTCATCGCGCTCGTACCATGCTCGGCGCGTATTGCCGTGATCATGGGATCGGTCGGCGCGGTCTCGGGCTGGGCTGCCGCCGCAGCCCTGGGCGTGGTCCTGATCCTCATAATGGGGGCCGTGGGCATCTTGCTGAACCGGATCCTTCGGGGCGAGCGCCAAGAGATAATGATGGAGATGTTTCCTCTGAGGCGCCCGCTCCTGAAAGCCGTGCTCGGGCGTACCTGGGATAAGTTCTCGGGTTTCATGCGCGAGGCCGTGCCCTACATGCTCCTGGGAAGTATGGTCGTCGGGTTCCTTTACGAGACGGAAACCATGTACCACCTGGTGAGACCCCTTAAGCCGGTTGTGTCGGGGATACTCGGACTTCCGGAGGTCGTCGGTATCGCCCTGCTTTTCGCCGCCCTGCGGAAAGAGATCGCCCTTCAGCTCTCCGTGGCGCTTGCCGCGATGGTAACCGGCAATCCTTCGGCGACTCTGTCTTCGCTCATGGACCCCAACCAGATATTCATTTTTGCCCTGGTGAGCAGCCTGTATATCCCGTGTTTGGCGACATACAGCGCTCTCTCCCACGAGCTCGGGAAGCGGCAGGCTTTCGGGATCTCCATTGTCACAATCGTCCTGGCGGTATCTGTAGGCTTCCTCACGCGAGTCGTACTTGCCGTGTTCTAGCAGTATCCTGGGAGGCGTTCACCCGGAGACCATTAGTCCCGGGGATACGGGTCCGCGCGGTTTTCCGGCGGTCTCCGGTCGGGCTCGCGTCACAAGTGGCGTCGCCGGAGAGTATGATGTACAATGGTGATGATCTGAGCAGGCGATGAGCCCGACCGGGTTCATGGGGCCGGGCCTATTCTTAGGCAGCAGGTGACTATCGAACGCATCTGCGGGACAGATATTCCGCAGATGCGTTTTTCTGTCACGGGGTTGGAGGAATGACCATGATACGCTTCTTGATCGCGCGGTTTGTCAAGGACTATCAGAACGTGGCCGACAAGAACGTGAGGGAAGCCTACGGGACCTTGGCCGGAACACTGGGGATCGTCTGCAATGTGTTGCTTTTCGCGTTGAAGATCTCCATCGGTCTCCTCACTAACAGCGTGGCTGTTATCTCCGACGCCGTTAACAACCTAACGGACACCGGTTCCTCGGTCGTGGCCATCCTCGGCGCCAAGATGACAAACCGCCCCCCGGATAAGGAGCATCCCTACGGGCACGGCAGATCGGAGTACATCGCATCGCTGGTTGTCTCTTTCATCATCTTCGCGATGGGCGTTGAGCTTATGAGGACTTCCTTCGGGAGACTTCTGAGCGGGGAGAAGGTGCTTTGGAACCCATATCTCACGGTTGCGCTCGCGCTCTCGGTCCTCGTGAAGGTGTGGATGTTTTCCTACAACAGGTATATCGCGAATGTCATCGACTCGAAGCTGAGCCGGGCGGCCGCTAAGGACAGCCTCAGCGACGCTTTCGCCACGGGAGCAGTTGTCATGAGTACGGTGTTGGGAAGATACACCGCGTTTCCGGTTGACGGCGTGCTCGGCATGGCCATCAGCGTTGCCATCATGTATACCGGCTTCAGCACGGCAAGGGACTCCATTGACCAGCTCCTGGGCCTCCCGCCCGACCCCGAGATGAGAGCGAAGATCGAGGCCACAGTCATGAGCAGTAAGAGCATACTTGGAGCCCACGACTTGAGAGTCCATGATTACGGTCCCGGACGCACCCTTGCCTCAATCCACGTACAGGTTTCCGACGAAGCAAACATCGTCGAAATCCACAACGAAATCGACCGCATCGAGAAGCAGATCGAAAAGGAACTCGGCGTGAGCATGGTGATCCATGTGGATCCCGAACCGCCTGAGCCCGGACACCTGGCATGACCTGCCGGATTCCCCTAACCTCGTTTACCGCCAAGTCCCGAGGTTGCCAGGAGGATTGCCTTCATGACCTCCTTGAGTGTCCGGCCGTCTTCGTCGCTGTCGGCCCTGTAAGACACCAGAGAGAGCGCGCTTACCTTCTCATCGCTGACCATGTAAGCCAGAGCCCGGCCGAGCTGTTCTCCGGTCAGCCCGCCCGGTGACGGCAGTCCGGCTGCGGGAGCCACGCCGGGGTCCAGGATGTCGAGGTCCACGTGAACGTATACCGCATCTACTCGGCTTGAGAGATCGGCCAGGGCTGACTTCAGGTCGGGACCCAGCTCGATAAGGTCATCCTCCCTGAGCACTGTCAACTTGTCCTCGGCTATGGCTTCTTTCTCCAGTTCATCGAGGTCCCTCATGCCCGCCATGATGATGTCTGAAAAGAGCACGGGCGTGAGCATACCGCTCCGGCCCCTCAAGCGGGGGAGACACTTTCCTGCGGCCACTGCCACCGGCATCCCGCCGAGCATCCCGGACGGACTGGTGTCGGGCGTGTTGTAGTCGCCGTGGGCATCCACATAGACGAGTCCAACCCTAAGACCTTCGCCCGGACTGTTCTGAAGTCCACCCAGAACTCCCAGGCACCCGTTGCAGTCTGCGAGGAGGCCCAAGATGAACGAGCCTTCTTCCCTTGCGTTTTTCACCAGCCGGCAGAGGTGGCCTCCCGCCAGCGCCACGCGGTTCCATCCTCCGTACTGGGCTTCCTCTTCGGAAGATAGCTGCACACTGACAGGTTCCGGCACTTCATGCCCCTGTCGCCGGAGCTCCTCTACAAGCCCCGCTCTGAGTAGTGCCCCAGGGCCGGATGCCCCTCCCGTGCCCTTTCCTTGCATGTTATAGGAAAGCGTGACTATCTGGATTTTCCTTCCCATGGCGTGCCATCTCCTCGTTTAGTATCAGAAAGTGGTATCAGAAAGGGGGCACTTCTGTGCCCCCTCAACTGTCTCGATTTCGATTGCCGACCTATGAGTCCCGGCTTTACATCCGGCATGCAGTTTACACCCGGCATGCAATGAAATCGGTTAAGCCAGGAAAGCCGGTCAAGCCTCTTAGGCCAAGAGGTCGGCGAACAGCTTCCTCCAGGACTTCCACGCCAGGACTGCCTGTTCGTTCGTGTAATCTGTGAGCATGGCAACCGCTTTGGCCGGGTCTTCCTCGAAGGCCGTCTGCACTTTGGCTTCGAACTCGGCCTGCGCGGCTTCCCACTTCTTCTCCAAGGCATCCCTGCGGGCGGCGATCTCTCCGATCACCGTGGCGTATGAGGCATCCGCCAGGTCTTGAACGTCCTGGAATGCCCACCATGCGCGGCCCGGACGGTGGGAAAGGTCCGCCGGCGGCACGTCAAAGTGGTTGGCTGCGCCGACGTGGGGGGCGTACCATCCGTAACCCATCGGGATTCGCTCACTGCCCAGGTACCAAGGGACATAGGGGCTAGTGCACGGGTTCAGGGTTGCCCTCCATATGCATGTTAGGGCCGGGTTCTCGCGGAACTGGATGACGAAGCTTTCGAGGGTTGTCGCCGTGCAGATAGTCCGGTTCCCGGTGCGGTGCGGGTTCTTGGAATACCCTTCGGACAGGTCGTCGTCAGTGCCTTCGTAGTGGGTGCGCATCACCTTCTTAACATCGGCGATACCCAGTTTCCGAGGAGGCTTTACCGAGAACGCCCGGATATCCTCCGGTTCCCTTTCGAGGATGATCCTCAGGGCGTTCTTGTGACGCACCATGTTGCCCGCCTGGTTTTGCTCCGGGTCCTGGTATGCGAGAGCGAAGTCAAAATCGCTGTAATCGCCCTCTTCGGCTGGAGTGTACCATCCTCGCTTGATGGCGTACGTGATGATGTCGGGCGATGCGATGAGGTTCTCCTTGTCACTTAGGTCAACGCCGTGGATGGTGTACCAGTTTGGCATGAAGAAAACTTCGTCGTCGGGGACCCGCTTGGCCACATAATGCTTTCCCTTGACGACCTGGAATACCCAACCCTCGTCCTTGTCGACAATCATGTATGAGCGTCCCGCTCCGGTATATCCCCACTGGGACACCAGTTCGGCGGCTATCTGAACGCCTTCCCTTGCCGTCTTTGCCCGCTGGGCGACGATGTGTCCGACCCCATAGCCGATCCCGCCGTTTACGAGCTCCGGCATATCCTCTCTGGTACGGCCGCAGCTATCGCTGGCTATGGCCACTCCCCACTCGTTTATGAACGTATCGCTGAAGGATGCCTTCCAACTCGCCCTCGTTTCGGACCAGAGGTAAGCCCACGTCTCGGGGACCTGGGGGATCTTGGCGCACTCGGGCTCGAAAGTGAGGAGTTCGCCGGGTTTGTGGGTGGCTCTCGGGACTCTGTACTGGATCATGGCGTTGTTGCCGGAGTCATCTTCGTTGTGTCCGAAGAGGACTTCTCCGGTCGCCGAAGCCTTCTTGCCTACAATCATCGCGCTGCAGTCGTCAAGAACGGACTCGTCTACCCACGGCTTCCCGAAGGGGTAGGGGTTATTGTCGTACTCCATCATCTGTGCTCCCTTCAGTGATTGGTTGAGGGACTTAGCCGACAAGGGTTTCGCTAACGAGCAGCCTGTTTCCTGCTGAGGTGTCCGTATATGCTATGGTTGATCAACTGTCAGAACTTGCTAGATAGGCAGCCCGCAACCGGCAAGAATTGCTAGATGACTCGGGCGATACCGGCAGAAAATGCACGATACCCGGCCCGCAATGTACATGAACTGATAGTTGATCAATTGAGCACCGATGAGAATTGCCGAGATGGACGGAGTCAACCGGTAGAACATGAGCAGCAATAGCCGGTCCCAGAGGAAAGGGACCGGCTTAGTGCCTTGAGGTGTTTGATTATCGCTCTACTTGCCCGAAATCGTCGCGCCGTACATGGCTATCCACGGCATTACAGAGAAGCCCGAGCTCACCCTTTCTTTCGAAATAGCAGTTATGTTCATGAGCATCTCCGCGAAGTTGCCAGATATCATCGACTCGCTGATCGGGTACTGGATCTTCCCGTTCTCAATAAGATAGCTGTTCTTGGCTATACCGGAGAAGTCGCCGTTGGCGCTGGGGTTCCCGCCGGAGAACCTGGCAAGGATGATCCCCCTGTCTACTCCCTTGACCATGTCTTCGAAAGACGTATCTCCCGGCTCGATCACCCACGCGCCGCCCTGGTTGACGGCTCTTTCTTTGCCGGTCTTCTTAGCCCCGTACAGACTCAGCATGTAGCCCTTGAGGACTCCTTTGTCTACGAGAGTCATGTTCTCTGCCTTGTAGCCATCGGCGGTGACGAAGTAACCGTCAGCGATCTCATCGGATACCGGCCGGCAGTGTATTGTGAGAGACGGGCTTGTGACCTCCTTGTTGAGGCTGTCTTTGTATATGCTGGTCCCCGCTATCATCGGGCCGTCGCTCACCGAGTACGCCAAGAAACCAAGGATATCTTCCAGGCATTCCGGTGTGACGATGACATGGCCGACGAACTTGCCTTTGATCGGGTAGGTCTTTACTTGCTCGCCGGACTCCCTGAGGAGCCTGTCCAGCCCGGCGCATTCAAGGAGAGGCTTGTCGAGCTCTCTCATCGAGAACGCCGTGTAGTTAAAGGACGACACGTTGTCCCCTTCTTGCGAAGAGAACATGGTGAAGAAGCGATAAACTCCGGCCGTGGTCTCGAAATCGACTCCGTTGGAGTTCAGGATGAAGCTCCTGGTCTTGGTGAAGTCCAAGAACGCCTGGCGGATGACTGTTTTGGGGTGGCGGACCTTAACCTCCTTCAGGAGTTCCGCCACACGCATGTGCATCTTATCGAGGTCGGGGGAGTCGCTCCCTGCCTTGAAGACTTCCGCCGGCTGACGCTCGGCTATGTCGTAGGCGTCATCCGGCTGCGAAGCCTCGGCGATGTTCAAAGCATCCGCGGCAGCCCGCTCGATTGACTCGGGATCCGACTGATTGGCCGCCGTCTGGCCTCTCTTTCCGCCCTTTATCGCGGTCAGCCTTACCTGAGTGTCAAAGGTGGTCCTAAGCAGGCTGAATTCTCCTGCGTCAACGTTCATTTCGTGTTTTTCCACGAGTGATACTACGCTCTGCGCCTTATCCGCGCCTAGCCGGAGGAGCGCTTCCAGGCCGCGCTTTGCGGTTACTCTGCCATTCTCCATGTTTCTCATCTGCCTCCTATGCTGACCACGCACTTGATGGCCGGGCCGCCCATGCCGACCGGGATCGCTTGCTTCTTCCCGCACATCCCCGCGCATGTCCATTTCATGTCGTCAGATACCATGGTGACCGACTTGAGCAGTTCGAAAGCCACTCCCGAGATGGTCGTGTCCCTAATCGCCCTTCCGAGTTTTCCGTTCTTGATCTCGTATCCCAGCGTAACGCCGAACATGAACTCGCTAGTGGAGTCGGCTTGGCCGTTGCTGGGCCTAATGAGGTAATACCCGTCGTCGACCGACGCGATCATGTCCGCCAATTTGCTCGTCCCCGGCAGAATGGCGGTGTTCCTCATCCTGATGAGGGGTTCGTCTGAGAACTGGAACGCCCGCGCGTTGCCCGTCGGAGCGACGCCGAAGTGAGCGGCGCTCTCTTTGCTGTGCATGTAGCCCTTGAGGATTCCCTTCTCTATGAGCACTGCGTCTTCGGCCCTGGTCCCTTCGTCGTCCACGTAGACGGGTACGGGACAGGTTACTCCCAGGGCCGTGTTGGCGAAGTCAACCAGCGTCACAAGCGGGCTCGCGGCCTCTTTGTTGAGCAGGGGACCGGCTACAGACCCGCCCAAGACCAGGTCGGCTTCGGTGGTATGACCGATTGCTTCGTGGGCAAGGATCCCAGCGAGTTCCGCGTCCAGCACGCAAGTCTTTACTCCTGCGTCGGCGAAAACGCCCTCGCTCTTCTTCATGAGGTGCTCGAAATGAGTCTGCAGGCCTCCGTAGATATCGCCGGGCGACTCAAACGCATCCTCAAACTGCCCGAGCCCTCCGTAGACCGACGACAGGTCGACGGGCTTTCCGTCTTTCTCCACGGTCATCGTCACGCGGATAGTGCTCCTCGGGATCAGCGAGTGGCTGTACGATCCGTCCGACGTGAGGAGTATCTTCTCCATATCCAGGCAGTTGAGGCTGATTGTCCGGCTGGAGAGGTTGGGGTATGCCTTCAGGATGTGGTTGTCGATCTCCCTTACGAACTCCACGAGTTCCTTCTGGCTGAGTCTCGGCTTGGTTGTCTTGAAAAGGTTCTCGGAGGTAACTGGTGTTGAGGGCAGGGCGCCCTTACCCTTCTTCTCCCTCGAGTCGAGGAAGGCGGCGTTTTCCGATGCCGCTTTGATTACCGATGTGATGGCCTCCCTTGAAAGGTCGGGGCTGGAGGCGAACCCCCATGATCCGTCCTTGTATACTCTGGCCGAAATGCCGCCTATGTCCGTTCGCGAGTTCGATGCTATGCTGCCTTTTACAGCGAGGATGCTCACAGTCCTGTTCTCCTGGGCCCTAAGCTCAGTGTAAGCCTTGAAGAGGCCGGAGAACTCTCTGAGGTCCACATTGCGCAACGAAATCCCTCCTTCTACCTGATTGCGTGCGGAGATGGTCAGAAGCAAGTTCTTCGCGGATGGAGATGTCACCTTCTTCCATTGGGAGACCATCGCACGGACATAGTGTTGCACCTCTCAGGCGCAGGGCTCCCTCTATGTGCAGAGACGCGAAACGCGGTCCTGGGCATGCCGGGCCCGATATGCAGACTCAATATGCAGGACTTGACCCTCTTCCGGGGAATAAGCTAAACGGAGGGAGAACGTTCCATGGCTAAAGACTGCCTGGTTGAATGCGTACCGAATTTCAGCGAGGGCCGGGATCAGAGGATAATCGATGAAATAGTCAGGTGCATCCCTGAAAACGGCTGCCGGCTCCTGGATGTCCAGTCCGACGCGAGCCATAACCGGTCGGTCGTTACCTTCATCGGACCGCCGGATAAGGTGATGGAAGCGGCCTTCGCGTGCACGAAAAGGGCAAGCGAGCTCATCAACATGGAGCTGCATAGCGGTGAACACCCCCGAATAGGCGCGACCGACGTGATACCCTTTGTCCCTATCCAGGGGGTATCCATGGACGAATGCATTGAGATGGCCAAAACCGTCGGGCAGCGTATTGCCTCCGAACTCGGGATACCCGTCTACCTGTACGGTAAAGCCGCTACAAGGCCTGACCGCGTAAGGCTCCCCGACGTGAGGCGCGGGGAATATGAGGGGCTCAAGGTGGCGATAAGTACTGACCCCGAGCGTGTGCCCGACTTCGGCCCGCCCAGGATGCACCCGACGGCGGGCGCCACAGCCGTGGGAGCCCGGCCGCCGCTCATAGCGTACAATGTCAACCTGGATACGGGCGACATCGTAAAGGCACGGACCATCGCAAGGGCCATCAGGGAGTCATCCGGCGGCCTGCCTGCCGTCCAGGCGAAAGGCATCCTCATAAAGGAGACAGGGGACGTCCAGGTCACCATGAACCTGACCGACCACAAGGTGACTTCCATAGATGCCGTCATGCGTCACCTTGAGATGGAAGCGGAAAAGGTCGGCGCGGAGATCAAGAACTCCGAGATTGTCGGCCTTCTCCCTCTGGATGCGCTCTTGGATGTCGCGATCGCGAGGCTCAATCTCACCGGGTTTTCCAGGCGGCAGGTCCTCGACCTGGTGGGCCAGCAGGCAGAAGGAACGGGCGAGGGCCCGCGCCGTGACGATGCAGAGAGGGATTCCGGCTCAACCACTACCCAGAAGGAGTGTTACTACTTGGCTCAGATGGACCTATCTAAGTTTATAGATGATCTGGCAGCCCCGACGGGAGCGCCCGGAGGTGGGGCCGCAGCCGCGGTGGCAGGCGTCCTGGGCTGCGCCCTCATAAGGATGGTGGCAGGTAATACCCTGAGCAAGGCGAGGTTTAAAGAGGGCCGGGACAGGCTGGAAGAGATCAGGAAGGCCTCTCAAGATATGATCGGCAAGTTCCAGGAACTCGCCATCAAGGACACCGAGGCCTACTTGGCAGTCGAGACTGCCATGAAGATGCCCAGGGAGACCGAGGAGCAAAAGGCGGCCCGCCGCGCTGCGATGCAGGAAGCTTTCAAGGGAGCCACTCTCGCGCCCCTCGCCACGGTCCGTGAGATCATCGAGGCGATGTCTCTGTTGCCCGACCTTACCCGGTATGGGAACCCCAACGCCATGACCGATATGGCGGTAGGCGCCCTTCTCCTTGACGCCGGAAGGCGCGGGGCCACCATGAACGTGCAGGTGAACTTAGGCTCCATAGACGACGAAGCCTTTGTGGCTAAGGCAAAAGAAGAGATATCTCTCGCGGCGTCCAAGGCACAGGAGTTGCTTAATAGCGTGATCGAGGGCACACAAGCCCAGGGTCTGGATTTCTAGCGAGGTTCTTGATTGCCTACCGCTTCCAGAACGTCGGAGTCAGGGTCACGAATACGGTAAACAGCTCGAGCCTGCCCAACAGCATGAGGAAGGTCAGCACGATTTTCCCTGAAGCGGGCACCGTGGCGAAACTCGCTGCCGGCCCCACAAGGCCTAGCCCGGGGCCTATATTGCCAAGAGTGGCTGCCACTGCCGACAATGCGCTCACGATGTCGAGACCGAGCCAGAGCATATAGAGGGTGCCCGCCATAGCGCAGGCCAGGTAGATGGCTATGAACACGAAGACGTTCCTTACCGTGCTTTCCGGTATCACCCGGTCTCCGACCCGCACCGGCAAGACTGCACGGGAGTGGACCATACGCCCCAGCTCGCTGAAGACGGCTTTGGCGGCGACCATCAGCCTTGCGATCTTGATGGATCCTGCCGTTGAGCCTGAACAGGCGCCGACAAACATGAGGAGCAAGAGTACACCTCTCGACAGGTCAGGCCACAGATCGAAGTCTACTGTGGTGTAGCCCGTGGTGGTGATTATCGAGACAACCTGGAAGGGCCCGTGGCGGAGGCCTTCGATCAAGCCGTGCGTGCTGCTCAGATCTAGGATGATGATTAGACTTGCGGTCAGGATCACAGCAGCATAGGTCTTGAACTCCGGATCCCTGAAGATTGCGGAGAGTTTCCTCGTGTGGACGGCCTTGTAGTAAAGACCGAAATTCACACCTGCTACAAACATAAAGAAGAGGATGATCAGCCGGATCCAAGGGCTCTGGAAAGCCCCTACGCTCAGCGCGCGGTTGGAGAAGCCCCCGGTCGCTACTGTGCTGAACGTATGTATCAATGCTTCGTAAAGGCTCATTCCTGCGAGGCGAAGACAGATTGTCTCAACCAGCGTGATAACCCCGTATATCCTCCATAGAAGGACCACGGATTGCCTGAGCCTGGGCGTGAACCGGCTAACCTCCATCCCGGGGAGCTCGGCTCTGAACAACGGGTCGCTCCCTTGGTTGGCCATTGGTACGATGGCCAAGAAGGCTAGGATGATGCCCATCCCCCCGAGCCAGTTTAGGAAACTGCGCCAAAAGAGAAGGCCTGCTGCCGGCACCTCGATCTGGCTCATGACGGTGGCTCCCGTGGTAGTGAAGCCCGACATTGCCTCAAACAAGGCGTCGGCAGGGTTGGGCAACACCCGGGAGATGATGAAGGGAATGGCTCCCGCGACGGGGCACAACACCCAGCTTCCCGATACTATGACGAAGGAATCTCTGCTTCCAAGGTTTGCCTGGCCTTTATTGCGGCGGAGAAGGAAGAGCCCCGGTACTCCCACTATAACCATGGACCACACGAATGCCGCAGTATCCGGCGTGCGGTAATACCATGCCCAGAATAGGGGGAGCAGCATGGAGGCTGCCAGTAGTACCAGGAGAAATCCGAATACACGTCTAATGTTTTCCCAGTGCAAAGCCTTTTCTCCTCACAATTAAGGGATTTACAAGCCGAAGAGCTTCTGGACCCTGGGCACAGCGTCGTCTTCCGCAAAGACCACCACCCGGTCTCCCGGGCGGATCTCCGACAGACCGTGGGGGATGATGACGTCGGTTCCTCGGATGATCGTGCCCACCAATGAATTCCTGGGGAGCCCCGAGTCTTTGAGTGCCTTGCCTGCTATTGGGGCATCGTCAGATATCACTACCTCCATGACCTCGGCCTGCCCTTGCTTCAGGAACGAGAGGTCTACCAGTTTCTTTTTCCTGAGCAGTTTCAATATAGTGCTGGACGTGAGGATGCGCGGGACTACGGTGGCCTGGACTCCTATTGTGTCCGCGAGGGCCGCGTACTCTTGGCGTCCCAGCAGCACGATGATTTCCTTGACCCCCAGCTTCTTTCCGAGCATGGCTACCAGTAGGTTTACTTCCTCGGTGCCGGTTGCCGCAATCAGGGCATCTGACTCGTCTACCCGTTCCGACTGGAGTACGTCCATCCTTGCTCCGTCGCCGTTTATGACCAGGACTCTAGGCAATCTCTCCGCGAGCCACACGGCCTTTTCCGGGTTTTTCTCGATAAGTTTGATAGATAGACCTTCTTCGTGATGCTCGGATAGGATCTCACAGATCCTGAGGCCTGCCTCTCCTCCCCCGACAATGGTCACCGTCTTGATCTCGTCCGGGATGCGCCCGCTCAGGAAGACCGACCCTTCAAAGTCCCCGGTCCTTCCAATTACGTAGATGTAGTCGCCCAGTTTGACCTCAGTTGTTCCATCGGGAATGATCAGATCTTCATCCCTGGAAATAGCGACGATGAGGAAGTCCCTGAGACCCAGTTGCCAGAGCGGTTTGTCGATTATGGGCGAGTTTGATGAGGTGATCCGGAGCCCCAAGAGCTGGATCTTGCCGTCCGCGTAGAAGCTCACCTCGCCTGCGGTGGGCGTCTTAAGGAGTTTCACGATCTCAAGGGCGGCGAGACGCTCGGGATGGATAATCAGATCGATTCCCACTTGTCCGTGTACCAGGGCTTTGGCGGGCAGCGTGTAATCGGGGTTTCTCACCCTCGCCACGGTTGTGGAAACGCCGTAGTACTTGGCCGTGAGGCATGCGATTATATTGACTTCGTCGTAGGTGGTGACCGCCACCACCAAGTCGGCCTCGCTTACTCCGGCTTCTTCAAGGACGGCAGGCGATGCCCCGTTGCCCAGTACCGGCAAGACGTCAAGCGCTTCGCGGGCCGGCGCAAGCGCTTGCTCAGAAGTGTCTATGAGCACTACGTCATTGGATTCTCGAGCGAGTTGTTCCGCTATGTGATAGCCCACCTTGCCGGCCCCGATAACTATAGCTTTCACGCTCATCCGCCCTCCCGCCTGTGTCTGGAGTCTTTCATTTCACCGAAGTCCATGACTTAACCTTCCCCGCACCCGGTTGTCCTGAGCGAGACTGGTCAAATGTAGCGATGGGTCAACTTGTGCCAAAGAAGATATGCTTAGCGGAAAAGACGCAGGTCCGTAACCGCGAGTTCCGAAATACGCGAAGCCCCTTCCTGGGAAGGGGCTTCAGCGCTACGTCTCTTCATCAGATGATCAGAAGCTGTCGATGACCTCATCCACCAGTTTTCCGACGTAAGCGACGGCTTCGCGGATGGGGTCGGGTTTGGTCATATCCACTCCCGCCATCTGGGCGAGCTCAAGCGGCTTCTTGGTGCCGCCCGCCTTGAGGACGTTTACCCAGCGTTCGGCGGCCGGGGCGCCTTCTTCGCGTATGGCTTTGGCGACCATCGTCCCGATAGTGAGTCCGGCGGAGTAGCTGTACGGATACAGGCCCCGGTAGTAGTGGGACTGGCGCATCCAGACCATCCTGGCGCCGTCATCGATCTCCACTTCGCCGCCCCAGAACTCGTCGAGGATCTCTCCCTGTACCCGGTTAAGGACGGAGGCCGTGATCGGCTGGCCTTTCTCAGCCAGGGCGTAAGTGCGGCGCTGCAGTTCTCCCTCAATGAGGTGACGGACGAAGTTGTGGTGATAGGTCTTCAGGAACTGCATGATGAGCCAGCGGCGCTTTCTCTTGTCCTGGCTCTGAGAGAGGATATAGTCTCCCACCAGTGTCTCGTTGCAGGTCGAGGGCGCTTCAATGAAGAACATCGTAGGCCTTGTGTTGGCGAAAGCTTGGTAGCGCTGAGCGAGGACGCCCTGTCCCGCGTGTCCGAGCTCGTGGGCGAGCGTGAGGGCATTCCGCAGGCTGTTGGTCCAGGTCATGCTGATGTACGGGTGGACGCCGTAGACAGAACTGCAGAAAGCCCCTGTCTGCTTCCCGACATTGTCTGCCCGGTCTACCCAACGGTTCTTGAGGGCGTTTTCGACGATTTCTATGTACTCGGGACCGAGCACCTTGAGGCCGTTTAAGATGATCTCCGAAGCTTCTTCGAACGTAGTAGGTACTTCGTATTCGGGATCGAGCGGAGCCTCAATGTCGCAGTAGAGCATCTTGTCGAGGCCTAACACTTTCTTCCTGAGCTGGGCATACCGGCGCATGTGGGGGGCGAGCTCGGTCAGGATGATATCGTGAAGGTTGTTGTAGATGTCAATGGTCACCTTTTGCCTGTCCAGGAGCATATGGATGGCCGAAGGATAGCCCCTCAGTTTGGCCATTACGACATTCTTCTTAACTTCGGTTCCCCACGCAGCCCCATAGGTGTTCTGGTACGCCTTCAGGCGCTCCGTGAACTGGTAGTGGGCGTTGCGCCTTAAGACCAAATCGGCGGCGCCTTCGTACCGGCCGAAGGCCATCGGGTGCTTAACACCCTTGCTATCCTCAACGGGCTCGAAGGTCATGTCGGCCGTACGCGACCGGTTGTAGATCATGGATGGGGCGTTCAGGACTTCTCCCAGGGCGGCCAGCGCCATCTCGGTCTCGGGGTGGAGCCTATGCGGCTTTGACTCTATAAGCTCTTCGATGGTGAGGCGGAACGGCTCAAGGCCCGGTTCCTCCTTAAGATACCGTTCCATGGTGCCGTCGGGCAGGCTGAGTACCTCCGACTCTATAAACGTCGTTTCGGCGCGAATCCGGGTGGCCAGGGCCGATGCTTTTCCCGCCATGGCCTGGTTAGCCGGGGATGTCCCGTCCGCCGAGTTGTTGAGCGAAGCGTATGAAGACACCTTCACAAGTCTCTTCTGTAGGGCTTCCTGGGCTTCCAAGCATTCCAAGAGGACCTTCGGACCCTCGTGTAGCCGGCCTTTGTACTTGGTGACCGTAGGGATAAGGTCGGCCACGGCCTTCATCTCTTCCTCCCATGCCTCTACGGAAGGAAAGATGTCCGCGAGGTTCCAAGTCATCTCTACAGGGACTTCCGAGCGAGTGAGCTGTCTTGCCATTTCGATCCTCCTCTGCTAAGTTGACCGGGCTACCCGGATATTTCTAGCCTCGAAGTGTTATTCCTCTTAGCTTCCAGAAGTAGAGACACCTCGTGACAAACGGACAAAAGAAGGGTATTATTGCGGTTACGTTGAATATCATTAGGCAGACGTTCGATATATCTTTCAGTACAATTATTGAGCGAATTCGGATGGTGATGATGGGTTGGATGACCCTGGAGGTAGTAGTTACTTATTAGCGGTCCTGTGGCTACTCTTGTCTGCGTTTTTTTCGGGTTCTGAGAGCGCGCTGTTCTCCTCGGATTACATTAAGCTCAAAAGCAGGTTCGGCAATCATAAAAACCTAGAGCGAGTGCTGGATCTTAAAGACAACCCGCAGGCAGTACTCTCCAGCTTGCTATTGGGCAATACACTGGTGAACGTGCTGTTCGCTTCCTCTCTGGCTGCCATATGTTTCGCGCGGCTCAACCTTTGGAGGAGCGCTATCGATATGGTCGCCACTCTGGCCGGTACGTTCCTGGTCCTCATTTTCGGAGAGATCACGCCCAAACTGGTCGCCGGAGCCAATCCTGAAGGCTTCGCCGTCAGGCTGTCTCCGGTCTTCTCCTTGCTGAATGCCCTTATGAAACCCTTTGCCAAGGGCCTTGAGAAGAGCGCTTCGTATATTACCGACCGGATGCCCGGCTTGGAGGAGCGAAGCGAGGAGATAACCGAGGCAAGGCTGTACGCTACCGTGGATTACGTGGAGAACTCGGGCGCCATCCGCAATGACGAGAAAGAGATGATCATCGGGGTTATCGAGACAAAGGAACTTGAGGCCGTGGACGTCATGGTGCCCCGTCCCAAGATGATCGCCCTGCAGGAAGACAGGACGGCTTTCGACGCGTTGAATGTGATGCTCAACTACGGTGTCTCGAGGCTCCCCCTCTTCTCAGAGTCACGGGACAACATCACCGGCATTGTCAGCCTCAAAGACCTCTTGTCCGCGGACGGACAAGACGCCGGCTCCTGGCAGGAGATGCTTCGCGGCAGGACGGCCAAATCTTTCGCCACGCCTCCGCACTTCGTGCCTGAAGGCAAGGGGGTCAGGGACCTCCTTAGAGAGATGAAGTCATCGGGTATACACATGAGCATAGTGGTGGACGAGTTCGACGGAGTGTCGGGCCTTGTCACACTGGAAGACCTGCTTGAGGAGATCGTGGGCGACATAAACGACGAGTACGACCCGAGAGACCAGTCTGTTTACCAGCTCGGAGAAGGCGTATGGCAGGTGCCGGGGCACATGAGCCTCTCGGACCTTGAGTCGCTCATAGATCTCGATGTTGAGGTGGAGGACTGCGATTCGGTGGCGGGCGTGGTCATGGAGTGCTTAGACCGCGTGCCGCTCCCCGGCGATTCGTTTGACCTGGACGACCCCCCGCTCTCCTTTGAGGTTAAGGAAGTGGAAGGGCCTAGGATCAAGAAAGTGATTATCCGCAGAAGAGACATAGAGGTGTCTTCAAGAGATGGAAAGTGACATACCGCTGTGGGCGCTTGGTCTTCGCCTAGTGTTGTTCATCGCATCGTTCCTAATAGTTGGGTTCTTTGCGGCGTCTGAGACCGCGTTTCTCTCCAAGGACAGGTGGGCGGTAGAAGGCCTCAAGGATGAAGACCGGAGAGCCCAAGTCTTGAGCGAACTGGACAGGGACTTCAGGAACACGACTTCGGCGCTTCTGATCGGGACCAATGTATTCACAGTCCTCGCATCCGTTATGGCTGCGTCTCTGGCGAATATCCTAGCGCTCAATGAGACGATAAGTAGCACCGTGTTGCCTCTTGCGATCACGGCTCTCATGTTTTTCTTCAGCCAGCTGGTCCCAAAGACTTATGCATCACGGTCGCCGACCGAGCTGGCGCTCACGGTCGCGCCGGTCCTCTCAGTCATTAGCCGTGTGTTGAGGCCGGTATCCAGCGTCTTGTCGCTGGGACCCCACCTCTTGGCACAGTCGGTGGGGAACGGTTCAGAGACTGAAGAGTCGGTTTCCGACGAACCCGTGAGGCTGGCCGTAGACTTGGCCGCGGAGGGAGGTCAGGTTGACAGGGATGCCGGCGAGGTCATTGTGGGGGTGCTTGACTCATCAGACATAAGGGTCTCTGACGTAATGGTGCCCCTACCCAGCGCGTTTGTCTTTGACGAGAACATCAAGGTGCAAGAGGCTCTAAACCAGCTCCGTACGCACCGTTTCAGCCGGGTCCCCGTAGTAGACGGGGATGGTAGAGTGGTCGGTCTTGTCTACATGAAGGATGTCCTCAGGCAGGTCATGAAGGAACCCGGTTGCACCCTAGAGGTGCGGGAGATTATGAGGAAGCCCCTTCGGGTTTCGCCTTCCGACAGCATCCTGGACGTACTGGGCACCTTGCGGAAAGACAGGGTTCACCTTGCCGTCGTCGTCGACGGTGGGCAGACCGTAGGAATAGTGACCCTTGACGACATCCTCGAGGAGATAGTTGGGGACATGCATGAAACGGCGGTAGGGAAGGTGCAACCGAAGAAGCCGTCTCATGAGCCGCCTCGCGGGATGAAGGCAGTCGTCAGCGGCCTCGGCGAGTCAGATGCATTCGACACAGCTGAATTGAACGGATTTGGCAGGTAAGATGCAGGTCTTCGTGCCTTATTGTCGAATATGAAACCTCATGTCTCGAGAAACGGAGCAAGCTGAACATCCTACTGCGAGTGCCAGGTGGCTGCCGTATGTCCCGGTGGTGGGACTGGCTCTCCCCCTCGGCATAACCATTACACGGCACCTGCCGCTTTACTGGGCCATGGCTGCAGGCTCGGTGGTCGCGGCGATATCGGCCGTGATATACATGTCTCCTGTGTCTCGTCAGAGTGAACGTCTGTCCGGCGAAGACGGTTCGAAGGCAGGTTCCTCGATTTCCCTGATATCCGGCTACGCTTTGAAGGGCGTCTCCCGGATAACCAACGTGGTGATCTTGATCCTCCTTGTGAATGCCATGACAGCGGTGTGGTTTTCGTCAGGTACCATTCAGAGCATGGTCTATTACGGCCTTTCCGTTATGAGCCCGGGGCAGGTTATGGCCGTTGGGCTCGTCATAGCCACAATCGTGTCGATGATGCTCGGGAGTTCGGTAGGAACGGTAGCCACCGTAGGCGTGGCGACCCTGGGCATAGCCAAAGCGCTCGGACTTCCTCAGGCTCCCGTGGCAGGCGCCATCATGTCGGGGGCGGTCTTCGGAGACCGGGTTTCTTTCCTTTCTCCCATCTTCCACCTGGCAGTTGACTTCACGGGCTCAGAACGAGGTAAAGCCTCGAGGCGCATACTCACGACCGGCATTGCCGCCTGGGTGGTCGCGCTCCTCGGTTACCTCGTCATGGGATACTCCCTGGGGTCCGGCCTCGCCGGAGAGGGCTTCGCGGTACGCGATATGTACCTCGACCTGCTTTCCCGATCGGCAAGGATCGGTTTCTGGGCGCTCGTCCCTCCAGCAGTGGTTATGGTCCTCGCCGCAAGGAAGGTGCCGGTGAGGCTCTGCCTTATTGCGGGACTCCTTTCGGGAGTGCTTGTCGCCGTCATCTATCAGGGAGAAGGCATTATCCCGGTGCTCCAATCGGCCCTCTTTGGTTATCACACGGAAGCCGCCGTAGGGGAGCTTTCGAGACTCCTCCGCAGCGGCGGAATCGCCGGGACAAGGGACATGATCCTGCTCCTCGGATGCGCAGGCGTGTATACAGGGATAACCGAGCTTTCGGGCATGATGGAAGAGGCCGTCCGCCCGGCAGTGCGCCGTCTGAAGAGCAGGGTTGGGTTCTTGGCGGCAGCGATGTGCGTCAGCGTGTTCTCGGCGGCTTTTGCGTCCAACCAGGCCATGTCCGTAATACTCCCGGCAAGGCTACTGGAGGGCAAGCGGAAGGAAACCGGTACATCGCAGGAGGACTTCGCCGGAGCTTTGTCTGACTCCGGGGTGGCCGCCGCGGCAGTCATCCCTTGGAATGTGATGGCGGCCATCTGTGCCCAGTCGCTCCAGATGTCTCCGCTGGTCTACGCTCCGTACGCGTTCTTCCTCCTGGCCCTCCCCGTTGCAGGCGCCGTGTATGCTTCTTACTCCCAGAGGAGAATCGATACTCAAGGCGCCCGCGCATGAGGGGCCTTTACGCCATGTCCGGGTTTGGCCCTGCGCAGGAACTCCTTGCAGGAGCTTGGTCACGCCGGGCGAACCTCTGAAGAGATAGCCCAATGAAGAAACTAGAAGTCGGGGAGCGGTTCAAATGAAAATCCTCTGCACTCGTCCGTGGGATGAATGGGAGAAGAAAGCCATCCTAGACGTCGTGGAAGACGCTCAGTTTCTGGAGAGCGGTCCGGGCCGGAAAATTGAAGACCTCGTAAACGAAGCCGATGTGCTCTACGGGTTTCCGGACATACCCATGAGCGTCATCGCGCGGTCAAAGACACTGCGTCTCATACATGTGCAATCCACCGGCGTGGACCGTTTCGCGCCGGCACTCATAGACTCGCCGATCATCTTGACCAACAGCAGGGGCGTACATGCCAAGCCCGTGGCCGAGCATGCAGTCGCCCTCATGATCGCGCTCGCGTATAACTTCCGTGGTCATACAAAGGTGCAGGAAGAGTGTCTTTGGAAAGATCCCGGTATCGACAGGTTGGAGGGCAAGGTGGCCGGGCTGCTCGGGCTCGGAGCCATAGGAGAGGAAATCGCCCGGAAGTGCAAGGCCTTTGACATGGAGGTTATAGGAGTCCGTAGAGACGTGTCTCGTCCGGTACCCGCCAATGTCGACAGGGTCTACGGCATGGACGAGATCGCCCGAGTGATGGCGGAGTCCGACTGTGTTCTGTGCTCACTCCCTCTGACCCGCGAGACGGCATCCTCTGTGAGATACGAGCACTTTGCCGCCATGAAGCCCACTGCTCTCTTCGTGAACGTGGGAAGAGGTCCCGTGGTGGACGAGGACGGACTTATCCGTGCCCTCCGGGAAGGCAAATTGAGGGGTGCCGGGCTCGACGTATTTGAGACCGAGCCGCTCCCTCCGGACAGCCCCCTTTGGAAGATGGAGAACGTGGTGATTACACCTCATACAGGCGGCAAGTCGCCGGAAAACAGAAGGCGCAGTCTCGCGATTCTCACCGAGAACCTGGGAAGGCTTCGGGACGGGAAACCGCTAATCAACGTGGTCGACAAAGCCCTCGGTTACTAGGGAGAAAAGGCCGGGACTATACGGCGGACCTCCCGGCAAGTCGACGTTGAATGGAGGTGACGGGAAGTGGTTTCGGAAAAGAGGCTTTTGGAGCTCCTTAAGGACCTCATTCGCATCCGGTCGGTGAACCCGGACCTGGTCCCGGGAGGAAACGGCGAAGAGGAGATAGCCCGGTTCATAGGCACTTATATGGAGTCTATGGGGTTGTCGGTCCGGTACCAGGAAGTGGCCCCGGGACGATTGAACGCGATTGGGGTCCTCAAAGGGATAGACGGCGGGCGGAGCCTCATGCTTAACGGCCACATAGACACCGTAGGAGTTGAGGGTATGAGCATAGACCCCCTCGACCCGGTGCTCCGCGATGACCGCGTTTACGGCAGGGGCAGCTTCGACATGAAGGGCGGAGTTGCCGCCATGATTGAGGCGGTAAACGCCGTCGTGGATTCCGGTATCTCCCTCAAAGGCGATGTGGTTGTCGCATGTGTCTGCGATGAGGAGTACGCGAGCATGGGGACCGAGGCGGTGGCGAGGGAATATGTCACCGATGCCGCAATCGTGACCGAACCCACCGCGTGCCGGGTCTGCGTGGCGCACAAGGGGTTCGCATGGGTCAAGGTCGAAGTGACCGGCAAGGCTGCCCACGGGTCCCTGCCGTCCGAAGGCGTGGACGCCATTGTGGGCGCCGGGAAGTTCTTGTCCCGGCTCGACCTCTATGCCAGGGAGACGCTGGCCGCAAAGGAGCATCCTCTTCTCGGGTCGCCCTCGGTGCATGCTTCGCTTATCGAAGGCGGGTCGAATCTCTCGACGTATCCTTCCCGCTGCATTGTCCAACTCGAGCGCCGCACGGTACCGGGCGAAAGCAAGGAAACCGTGGAGAAAGAGATGGAGATAATCATCCAAGCCGTCAGGGAGAAGGACCCAAAGTTCCAGGCCAGCGCCGATGTCTTCTTCACGAGGCCCCCGTTTGAGGTACCTGTGGAAGAGCCCGTTGTGAGGGCGGTCAGCGAAGCCGTAGGCGAGACGCTCGGACGGGAGGCCGAGTATATCGGAAGCCACCCCTGGCTCGACTCTGCGATTCTATCCGGCGCGGGGATACCCACCGTGATCTTCGGGCCCGATGGATACGGCGCACACGGCGCGGTTGAATATGTCGACTTTCCGTCCGTAGTGGACACGGCCAGAGTGCTCTTTTCGGCGATCTCTAGGTTTGCGGGCTAACCGGTTTGTTCTTTTCTTTTTGTTCTTTACTTAAGGTAGGTCGGTTGCGATGGCCCCTCACAGGATAGGTGTGGATGTAGTGGCCGTAGGCCGTATAAGGCGGAGCCTGCAGTCCTTCGGAGACGCTTTCCGGAGGAAGCTCCTTACGCCCGGTGAGTCGGATTACTGCCGGGGACCTCGTGAACCCGAGAGGGTCGCCGGACGGGTGGCCGCCAAAGAGGCTGTGATGAAGGTCTTGGGGCTGGGATGGCCGGCCATCCCGTGGACTTCCATAGAAGTGCTTCCTGATGAATATGGGCGGCCGGCCGTAAGTCTCAATGGCAAAGCGGCAGAGGCCATGAGCCGGCTCGGGATTTCGGCCATCGACGTATCCATTACGCATGACGGCGATATCGCCATTGCGGCCGCTATCGGAACGGTAACCGTCCGGGGGGAGAAACCATGATTTTCTTGGCCCGTTCAGACGAGATGCGCCGGATTGACCGGCAGGCTGTAGAGTCCGGTATACCCGTTTCCATCCTTATGGAGAACGCGGGCCGGGCCCTCGCGGACCGGGCGTCCGAAATAGCCGCTAAAGCCAGCGAAGGCGCCCCGGTAGTGCTGGCGGGCCCCGGACAGAACGGCGGAGATGGACTGTGCGCTGCGAGACATCTCGCATCCCGCGGCCTCATGGTAAAGGTAGTCCTGTTTGCGTCTCCCTCACGCATGACCGCCGAAGCCAAACTCAACTTGGATGCCTTGCGGTCTTATCCCGTTGAGGTCTTCCGGGTGGACGGGGAGGCCGGTTTTCAGGAAATCCGCGACCGTCTGGGCCGGGTCTCGGTGGTTGTGGACGCCCTCCTCGGGACCGGCCAGAAGGGGCCGCCCAGGCCTCCCATGGACGAGGCCGTGAGATGGGCCGGCGATGTAGGCGCCCCGGTCGTGGCGTGTGACATCCCTACAGGCGTGGACGCCGATACAGGGAACGTCTTCGGCCCGGTTATCAAGGCGGACTTAACCGTGACGATGGGATTGCCCAAGCGAGGTCTTTACGTTTATCCCGGCGCGAAGTTCGCGGGGCGCATAGTCGTGGAGTCCCTCGGACTGCCGCCTTCTTTACTCGAAGGCCCCTTTGACGTGGCGGCCTTAACCGCGAATGACGCCAGAAACCTCATGCCTCGCAGGGAGGCCGATCACCATAAAGGGCTTTCGGGCCACGTGCTGGTCGTCGCCGGTTCCATGGGTATGGCCGGCGCCGCTGCCCTGTCGGCGAAGGCGGCGCTCCGCGGAGGAGCCGGAACCGTTACGCTCTTGTGCCCGCAGGAGATCTACTCTGTGTGTGCCGGGATGGTACCGGAAGTTATGGTTCTCCCGGCGTCGGAAGGAGGTTCCTTCTCAGCTGAAGACGGCACCATGGCCGTTATTGAGGACTTCTTGGTGAGATCAGAGAGCGTCGTGCTCGGACCCGGTATAGGACGGGGAGAGCGGCAAGAGGCATTCGTCAAGGAGTGTGTCGGGCTCATCGCTTCCAAAGGCGTGCCTTGCGTGATCGACGCCGACGGTCTCAACAACCTCTGCGGCTCGGGCGGGCTATCATATCTCGCAGCCCTTGAGGGTAAGTTTATCCTGACTCCTCACCCCGGTGAGCTTTCCAGGCTCTTGGGCGCCGGTACTCGCGATATTGAGAGTGACCGGATATCCGCAGCGAGAGAGGCAGCGTCGAGAGGCAAAAGTGTGGTGTGTTTGAAGGGAGCCGGGACGTGTGTGGCGAACTCGGTAGGTAGAGTTACCGTCAGCACCACGGGAGACCCGGCGATGGCGACTGCAGGGTCCGGAGATGTCTTGGCGGGAGTGATCGCTTCCCTAGTATCTCAGGGTCTTCCGCTCTATGAGGCGGCTTGGCTTGGGGTTTTCTGGCACGGCCTTGCAGGCGAGATAGCCGCGGCGAAAACGGGATTATGCGGCGTGCTCGCAGGTGAGATATGCGATTACCTACCGGAAGCCCGCAAGACATTGGTGGGAGGTGAATGACCCGTCCTCGGGGTCAGGTGAGATTGGCCGGTCTAAGAAGAGTCGTAGTGGGTTTTACAGAGGAAATGCTGTCCGGCATCGATAGTCTCGCGCAGGAGACAAACCGGTGCCGTTCCATGTTGATCAGAGAGGCATGTTCTTTCTACATCGCAGAGAAACGCCGGGCGATGCTTCGCGAGCGCATGAAGGCGGGATATCTTGAGATGGCAGAGCTGAACCGCGCGCTGGCGGAGGAACTCGGTGCCGATCTAGAGGATCGGGACTGGTCCGGCGACGTATGGGTCTGGAGGAAAGCTTGATTGGAACCTACAAGAGGCGATATCTATTTCGCCGATCTTAGTCCCGTAATAGGCTCAGAACAGGGCGGTTTTAGGCCTGTATTAATCATCCAGAATGATATCGGCAATAAGTACAGCCCTACTGTCATCATTTCCGCGATTACATCTCAGATCCAAAAGGCACGCCTCCCAACCCACGTTGAGCTTTCGGTCCGCGATTCAGGTCTTGACAAAGACTCTGTTGTCCTATTGGAGCAGCTCCGGACCATAGACAAGCGGCGGCTGAAAAGGAAAGTGACAAGGCTTTCTGAGGAGCTCATGAGAAAAGTAGACGAGGCTCTGGCGATCTCAATTGGACTCAAGCAAGTATAAAGAAAGGGAGATATACAGTGGATTTTGAAAAGATGGGGTTTCGCAGGGTGAAGCTGGCGGAAACCCCCACTCCTTTTGAAGAGGCCCCACGTTTCTCCAAGGCGGTTGGAGGCCCCAGGATATTCCTCAAAAGAGATGACGCCACCGGACTGGCCCTCGGGGGCAACAAAGCCAGAAAGCTCGAACTCCTCATGGGAGAAGCGCTCGAACTCGGAGTAGATACGGTCATTACCTGCGGAGGACCCCAGTCAAACCACGCCAGGATGACCGCGGCGGCAGCGCGGAAGCTGGGCCTCCACCCGGTCCTGGTGCTGGACGGGGATGACCCGGGAAAGCGCGAGGGGAACTTGCTGCTAGATCACCTTCTCGGCGCCGAGATAATCTTCTCCGGTCATAGGAGCTCCGGCGACCTTCTTGACGAAGTGAAGGATATGGTAATCGCGCGGGGCGGAAAGCCGTATGTCATCCCTCTGGGCGGCTCCAACGCGTTCGGCGCGCTGGCGTACATCGAGTGCATGGAAGAGATCGTGGGCCAGTGCAAGTCGCTTGGTGTCTTACCGAAGGCCCTTTACGTGGCCTCCGGTTCTGTGGGAACCCTGGCCGGGCTTATCATGGGCAAGGTGATCTTTGGCGCGGGGCTCACCATCAAAGGGAAGGCCGTGAGCCCGGGAGCCGAAGCCAAGGCCCAGCGTACCGTCCAACTCATGACGGAGGCCCTATCGCTTCTCCGGTCTCGCGTTCCCAGTGTGGGTGCGGATCTCGCCCGCCTTCTGAACATGAGCGTCGAGAGCCTTTCTGAACTCGTGGATATCGACGACCGCCAGGTCGGAGAAGGATACGCCATTCCCACCGAGGCAGGACTCGAAGCCATCCGGCTCCTGGCCCGGACTGAGGGAGTGCTCACGGACCCGGTGTACACGGGCAAAGCCCTGGCGGGTCTCGTGAAGGATGCCCGCGACGGGCTTTACTCCCGGGACGACGCAGTGATCTTCCTGCATACTGGAGGTGTGCCATCGGATTTCGCTTTCCACGAGATTCTTTCGAGGCAGTGAGCGGTTAGGTGCCCGGTTAGGGGTGTTTTCTTTCGTTATCATGAGAGGAGGAACCTTAGAATGAGGCCTATTATCGGGATTACAGCTACCTACGATGAGGAACGGAACGCCGCAGGTGTGCCCATGACTTACATAGAGGCCGTGCTCGAAGCAGGCGGCAAGCCTCTCCTCATACCCGTCATGCCTCAGGAAGTCGCCGAAGAGAACCTATCAGTAATCGATGCCCTGCTTATCCCGGGCGGTGTCGACGTAGACCCGCGCCATTACAACGAGCGCCCCGTCCAGCAGTTGGGGAGGATCAACCCGCTCCTCGACGAGCTGGAGATCGGTCTCGCAAAGAAAGCCTTGGGGATGAACATGCCGATGCTGGGCATCTGCCGGGGATGCCAGGTAATCACCGTCGCGGCCGGAGGCTCACTCGTTCAGGATATCCCAAGTCAGGTAGGAGGGGCTCAGAAACACTCTCAGCAAGCCCCTAGGTGGTACGGCACTCACGAGGTAGTGCTGGACGAAGGGTCCCTGTTTGAGCGCGTGCACAAGACCCGGAGGCTTCTGGTCAACTCCTATCACCACCAGGCCATCAAGAACCCCGGCGACGGCTTCACGGTGACGGCTCACGCCCTTGACGGCGTCGCGGAAGGCGCCGAGAGGAACAAGGGCTTCTGTCTCTGCATCCAGTGGCACCCCGAGGGCATGTGGCCGAAGAACCGGGTGTTCCTCGAGCCTTTCAAGGCGCTTATCAGAGCCGCTAAGGGAGAGGAAGTATAGATGCCCAGTCCATCCCGAAGACCTAGGGTCAGAGAATTTGGCCTGGAGATAGGGTTCCTGTCTCCAGGCCCTAAGAACAGCATCTTGGACGTCCCAGGCGTGGCAGTGGGCCACACTACCCTTATTGAGGGTGACGGGAAGCTGGTGGTGGGAAAGGGGCCCGTCCGCACCGGTGTTACCGCGATCCTTCCCCACGGGGGGAACCTTTTCAGAGAGAAGGTGCGGGGAGCCATCCACGTGATAAACGGCTTCGGCAAGGCTACCGGCATCGCGCAGGTGCAGGAGCTTGGGGTCATCGAGACTCCGATTGTACTCACGAACACCCTGTCGGTAGGGACGGCCTGGGACGCCCTATGCGAGTACATGCTCGAGCAGAATGAGGATATCGGTGTTGCAACCGGTACCGTGAATCCGCTGGTTGCCGAATGCAACGACGGATACCTCAACGACATAAGAGGAAGACACGTAAAGAAAGAGCACGTTTTGAGCGCCCTCAAGGGAGCTTCCACCGAAACCTGCCCGGAGGGCAATGTGGGAGCCGGTACGGGCATGTCGTGCTTCGGGTTCAAAGGCGGGATCGGGACGTCGTCTAGACGCCTGACCGGCGAGATTGAAGATAAACACCTCGGAGTCCTCGTGCTGGCCAACTTCGGCTCGACCAGAGATCTGATGGTAGCAGGGGTCGCCGTCGGGGCCGTTCTGGAGTCCCGCCGCGTGCCGCCGCAACCGCCCGGTTCGATCGTCATCGTCATTGCGACCGACGCTCCCCTCTCGGACAGGCAGCTCGGCAGGATAGCCAGGCGCGCTCAAGGTGGGCTCGCGAGGGTCGGTTCGGTTTTCTCGAACGGGAGCGGCGATTTTGCCATCGCTTTCACAACCGACGGGCGGGTTCCTCATTCTTCTCAAGGCATGATAGAGGAGAGAAGACTGGGAGATGATTCCCGAGAAATGGCCGGTCTCTTCAGGGCGACCGTGGAAGCCGTCGAAGAGGCGGTCTTGAACGCGCTCTTTGCCGCCGAAACGCTTATCGGGAGGGACGGCAACTCCCGCGAAGGTCTGCCCCTCGAGGAAGTGCGGTCTATTCTTGCCTCTAGGGGAGTACTAAACGAGTAATGGGAAGCCGGCAGAAAGTTCGCTTTTTGCGGAAGGATATGCAGGCCAATGGTAGAACTATCTTGACTCGGCTCTATTCATAGCAGTGAGGAGGATGACCATGTCCCAACCGCCCCGTAAATCAAGGAGGCCTTCATATCTGTCGGGACCGGGCAATCCGCCCCCACTGTCTCAGGGCGAACCGGAATCGCCCGCGCCGCCTCCCAAAGAGAGCGCTCCCGAACCGGAAGAGGACCGCGAACTCCTGTCATGGAGAGTATGGCTTCTGCCCAGGAGGCCGGTCGTCTCCGCGCTGGTCGTGGCAGTCCTTCTTTTTAGCATCTACCTAGCCTATTGGGCTCTTCCGCAGCTCTTGTTCGTAGTACTCATTACCTTTATCTTGCTCAACAGACTCGCGCCTTACCTGTTTCCGGTGAAGTACTTCCTAACCGAGCAAAAGGCGGGCTACAAGACTTTCCTTGCTGCTGATTCGAGGCCTTGGGAGCGGTTCTTCACGTATTACAAGTTCCATGATGGAGTGCTCCTGTCAAACGACACCCGGTCGGTGAGGGGCAGGTTACGTGAAGGGCTTTTCATGTATTACGGTGCCGAGACGCCTGTGGATGAGGTCCTCTCGATCGTCGCCTCCAAACTCCCGTCTCCCGAGGAGGCGATGAAGCCCAAGGATGAGCCTGACTTCAAGGGTGGCGTGGGTTCGGCCCTCCGGCGGATCCGCCGGCTCAGGGGCAAAGAGCGCTCTTGATAGGGACCAAAGCCGATAAAGCGCGGCGCGCGCTTGTCCTCAGGACTTCCGTCCTCTCGTCCTAGAAGCATTTGGATGGACGAGAAAGTGACGAATTACTGTAGAATAATCAGGATAATTGGAGAACTAACGGGGGAAAGGGGTGACGCTCTTGTTTAGGGTTCCGGAGCCTATTGATCAGAAGCGGCGTGATGAGATAATCGAGGCTATCGCCAAGCGCGTCGAACAGTTCGGTATGCTTGTGCCCGCCATATTCTTCCTCGAGATGCACAAGCCGCTGAGCTATATAACGGGCCAGGGGCTGCACTTCTTGGCCCCGATCGCGAGCGTGTTCTTCAATACCTTCGAGGATTATGCCTACTTCTTCGATGACAGGAACAATGTCGAACTCCTGATACAGAAACTAGAGAGTCTGGCAGAAAAGGAGGAGGAAAGAGCCCGCGAGCTTAAGGCCCAGCGCAAAGCAAAGAAGGCTGCCATGAAGGCTGCTAAGTCCGGTGGCACCATGATGGACGAAGCCATCAAGATGTCCGGTGAGAACCCGGAAACAACCGATAATATTGCCCCCAAGTGAGAAGGTTTTTTCGGTTTTGACATCGTACTAAGTCACTTATGGATTTTTACTCTCAGGGGTTGGCAAGCGAGGAGGGGAAAGCTTCAGTGCCGGAAGAGAAGGCTGCATTTACGCTGGACAGAGAGATAAACTCTGTTCTGGCTACAGACTGCGGTTCAACCACAACAAAAGCGATTCTCATTGAAAAAGTGGGTGATGAGTATCGCCTGATCACTCGTGGCGAGGCTCCCACTACTGTCGAAGCTCCGTTCGAGGACGTGACCGCCGGTGCTCGCAACGCTATCCGGGAGGTCGAGGAGCTTACAGGAAGGACTCTACTTGACGAGAAGGGTGTTATCACCCCGAGGCGTCCCGACGGGACCGGCGTTGACATCTATATGTCCACTTCTTCGGCAGGTGGCGGACTCCAGATGATGGTCGCTGGCGTCGTGAAGACCATGACTGCCGAGTCGGCCGCCCGTGCCGCTCTCGGCGCAGGCGCCATCGTTATGGACGTAATCGCTGTCGACGACGGGCGTAAGCCCCACGAAAAGATCCAGAGGATCAGACAGCTGCGTCCTGACATGATCCTTCTGTCGGGAGGTATTGACGGCGGCACCATTACCCACGTAGTGGAGATCGCCGAACTTATCTCCGCCGCAGAGCCCAAGCCCAGACTGGGTATTGGGTACAACCTGCCGGTTATCTACGCAGGAAACAAAGACGCGAGGCCCCACATCAAGAACAGCCTCTCCAAGAAGGTTGACCTGCGCGTGGTAGACAACCTTCGCCCAGTGCTTGAGAAAGAGGTCCTGGGTCCCGCCAGAGAAGAAATCCACAATCTGTTCATGGAGCACGTCATGGCCCAGGCTCCCGGCTATAACAAGCTGATGTCCTGGACCCCTGTCCCTATCATGCCGACCCCCGGGGCGGTGGGTATATGCATGCAGACTGCTTCCAAGGAATATGACTTGTCGGTTATCGGCGTGGACATCGGAGGCGCTACCACCGACGTATTCTCGGTGTTCGGTGAGTTCTTCAACAGGACCGTTTCGGCCAACCTGGGTATGAGCTACTCCATCTGCAACGTGCTCTTGGAGACCGGGGTCGCCAACATCATGAGGTGGATCCCCTTCGACATTAACGAGGGAGAGCTGAGGAACAGGATCCGCAACAAGATGATCCGTCCGACCACGATCCCCCAGACCCTCGATGACCTGATCATCGAGCAGGCCATCTCCAGAGAAGCACTCAGGCTCGCCTTCATCCACCACAAGAGCCTGGCCGTTGGACTCCGCGGCGTCCACAGGCAGAGGACCATCGGCGATACGTTTGAGCAGACAGGGTCAGGCGAGACCTACATCGACATGATGGACCTTGGACTCCTCATCGGTTCGGGCGGAGTTCTTTCCCACGCACCGCGTAGGGCTCAGGCGGCTATGATGCTCTTGGATGCGTTCCAGCCCGAAGGCATCACGATGCTCGCGGTAGACTCGATTTTCATGATGCCCCAGCTCGGCATCCTGTCCACCGTACATCCGAAAGCCTCCATGCAGGTATTTGACCGCGACTGCCTCATCAAGCTCGGTACGGCGATCGCTCCTACCGGCCCCAGCGGCGGAGCCAAGGACGGAGATCCTTGCGTAAAGGTCGAGCTCGAGGTGGACGGCAAGACCATAGTCGAAGAAGTACCGTACGGTTCGATCAAACTCATCAAGCTCGAGGATGGCAAGAAAGCCAAGGCGATCATCCATCCCTCTAGGCAGTTTGACGTCGGTAAGGGCCACGGTCATACTCTCGAGACGACCGTAAACGGTGGAGTAGTCGGAGTCACCATCGATGCCCGAGGCCGTGTCTTTGATGTGCCGCAAGACAAGGCACTAAGGAACAAGAAACTGGTTGAGTGGTTCACGGCGATGAACCTGTATCCCGAGGATCTGCTCAAGAAATACGCGCAGGTGTAAGGAGGAGGGTTAGAAAAATGGCACACGCATATACGCCTGGACTAAAAGTCACCGAAAGGGCGGTAATCCGAAAGACACGCCGCCTGCCCCTCCTCGGAGAAGTTCTTGTCCAACAAGGGGCGGCAGTATCACCGGATACTATTGTTGCCCGGACCAACATCCCGGGGAACCCGCAGACTGTGAACGTCGCCAACTCCCTGGGAGTGGAGCCTGAAGATATCGCCGATTTCATGAAGGTTAAGACCGGAGGCTCCATCAAGAAGGGCGAGGTCTTGGCTGAGTATAAGTCCTTCTTTGGGCTCTTCAAGCACACCGTTACCTCGCCGGTAGACGGTGTGGTGGAGATGATCTCCACTGTTACCGGTCAGGTTACGCTCCGCGAGCCCCCGATCCCCATTGAGGTCGACGCTTACATCGACGGTGTCGTCGAAGAGGTACTACCTCAGGAAGGCGTCATCATTAAGACAGAGGGTGCCTTTATCCAGGGCATCTTCGGCGTCGGCGGAGAGACCCAGGGTGTCATCAGAGTGGCCGTTGAGGGTCCCGATGATATCCTTGACGAGGCTCAAGTGAAGTCCGACGACAAGGGCAAGATCATCGTCGGCGGTTCGCTCGTTACCGCGGCAGCCATCAAGAAGGCAGGCGAGGTCGGCGCCCTTGGCATCGTGGCCGGAGGCATTATCGACAGCGACCTCATCGAGTACCTAGGCCACGACATTGGTGTCGCCATTACCGGACACGAAGATGTACCGGTGACCGTCATCATTACCGAGGGCTTCGGTAGGATGCGCATGGCCCACAGGACCTTCGAGCTGCTCAAGAGGCTCCAGGGGTTCAGGGCTTCCATCAACGGGGCTACTCAGATCCGCGCGGGCGTTATGAGGCCCGAGATCATCGTCCCCGGCTACCAGCCCCAGGAAGTGGCCAAGGAGCAAGACCTATCGCAGGGTCTTGTACCCGGAACGCCCCTCCGCATAATCCGCGAGCCTTACTTCGGACAACTGGCCGAAGTGGTGGATCTGCCGCCTGAGCTCCAGGTCATTGAGACCGAGGCTCACGTCAGAATCCTCCGCGCCAAACTTGCCGACGGCACTATCGTTACTGTGCCTCGCGCGAACGTAGAGATCATCGAGGCGTAAGGCGCTCGAGACTCACTTGCACACGCAGGACCCGCCTCTTAGGGGGCGGGTCCTCTTGCGTTAAGTATCTTATTATGGAGGGATAAAATCCCTGCGGAGAGAAAAAAGGTACACTAGTGGGAAGAACGTGTGCCTAAGAAGTAGAGAAGGGAGGCATAGCGAGAGCATGGACAAGAACCTTCTCAAGGAGTTCATGGCCGAAGAGGCCATTCCTTTACGGACCAAGTTCGACGATTACCTCGCTGTTGCCCTAGGTGTAAGGCGGGCGACCCAGTTTATCTCACCGGCTGAACTGCCCGATGCCGCCATACTGGGCGCCACCATAGACGAGCGTTTCCGTCAGAAGATTGAGGGCCGGAGACTGCCCGGAGAATCCCTGAGCGATTTCATGAAGAACAAGATGGGGAAGTACTGGCGCAGAAACAGGGCCCACGAAGTGCGCTACCGGCTGGATACGCTGAGAAACATCTACAAGGATGTTGTAGAGGGTTCTCACTCGTACCAGACCTACATGGGTTGGGCCAGAAAACTGGGCCTTTCTTATAAGGAATTGGAGTCTAGGCCCACCATTCGCGAGATATACCTTTTCAAAGACCCTGAAGTTGCCCGCGAGCTAGACGAGCTCCAGGACCTCCGGAAAGACATAAGGTGGGAGAAGATGCGGGCTCCCGGAGCCAATCAGCCGGGCTACGCCAGGGCTTTCCCCGAGGAGCAGAACCCGGCCTTCGTTAAGAAGCTGGGGCGAATACTCGGTTTCCCCGTGTGCTGCATTGAGCGGTACGCATTTGACAGAGAATCGGCGGTCTTGTCGCCCGAACAGCGCGCATCCAACCAGCTGGTGAATTTGGAAACGGAAGAGGAGTACAATCCGTACGCGTTTTTCACCAAGGACTTCTTCCCGTGCCAGCCTGATTGCGAGAATGCTGCTCAAATGGGTATAGCTATCTACGAGTCCCTTCAGGCGATAGATCCCGATGTAGCAGCAGAGTACCTACGCCATCTGTCTCAGAACGTCGATCTGGTCCGGGAGTACCCCGAGATCATCCGGAAGAAGATTGAGGCCCTGGAGAAGATGGCGGCCACCGCAAAAGCCCAGGAAGGCGATAGTGTTGAGTGACAGCGCCAAGATAGAGCAACGTTCCCTGTTCGACTCCTTAGACGAACTACGGGTGCCTCAGGGACAAGCATCCCTTTTCCCAGTTGACGAGAAGGCCCCCAGTTGGGCGGACGTCCCCAAACCGGTGGACGTGCCCAAACCCGTGGAAGTGCCCAAGCCGTGCCGGGACAACGAGTGGCTGGGCATCGCAGACCTTGACGAACTCCGACGGGAAGTGGTCCTTTGCCGCTCGTGCGGCCTCAGGGATGGGGCCAGAGGAGTGGTCTTCGGCGAAGGAAACCCAAGCGCCGACATAATGTTTGTCGGTGAGGGGCCCGGTAGGACCGAAGATGAGACCGGGCGGCCTTTCGTGGGACGCGCGGGACAGCTTCTCGAGTACGCCCTTAAGACTATCGGGCTTTCGCGCCGGGAAGTGTTCATAGCCAACATAGTAAAGTGCAGG
>DUSU01000004.1 GCA_012842425.1 Candidatus Fermentithermobacillaceae bacterium
CGCCGCTGCCGAGCCGCCGCTGGAGCCGCCGGGCACCCTGTCCACGTCCCACGGGTTCCTGGTGGCCACAAAGGCGGAGCGCTCCGTCGACGAACCCATCGCGAACTCATCCAGGTTCGTCTTGCCGGTGATAATAGCACCCTGCTCGCTCATACGGGCTATAGCAGTGGCCGTGTAAGGCGATATGTAATTCTCCAGCATCTTCGAACCGCAGGTGCAGGCCGTGCCCTTGATGTTCAAGTTGTCCTTCACTGCGCAGGGCACTCCGGCCAGGATTCCGGGGTCCTCGCCTTTGGCGATCTTCGCGTCTACCCTTGAAGCGGCAATGCGAGCCTCTGCCTCAAGGACACTGAGGAACGCGCAGACGGCAGGGTCAACTTCTGAAATCCTGGAAAGGTGCGCTTCGAGAACTTCCTGAGCGGAGATCTCCTTGGCCTTCACTTTCTTGGTAATGTCCCAGGCTCCCAGTTCCCAGAGCTCCACCTTTATTCCCTCCCCTCAGATTCCCTGGCCGGTACAACATAGTACCCGTCTTTGCTGGAAGGGGCCAGTTCCAACATGCTTGCGCGGGAACACCCCGGCCTTGGGTCATCGCCTTGTAGCCTCAGCGCCTCGGGTTCCCTGGAGCCGAAAGTAGGCTCTACGCCCTCAACTTGAACCCCGGCCAGACGCTCGATATGAGCGAGGATCATCTCCAGGTCCTTTTCCATGGCCACGAGCTCGTCCTCCGTGAGCTTCAGCTTGGCCAGGTCTGCTACGTGCCTTACATCAATCTTCATGTACTAGAACCCCCTCCCCTGCTTGACCGCTTGAGCGAACTCGTGGGCAGGGATTATTCTGATGCCCAGCTCCCGGGCTTTGTCCAGTTTCGAGCCCGGGTTATCACCTACAACCACAAAAGACGTCTTTCTGGATACCGAAGATGAGACGGTTCCGCCGAGTTCTCTTACCTTCTCCTCGGCCTCCTGTCTCGTCATCCCGGGCACCGAGCCGGTGATAACGACAGTCTGTCCTTCGAGAGGACCTTTCGCCCCGACAGCCGGCCGGCTTTCCGACACCGCCGCCTTCACACCGTAACGCTTGAGTTTGGCTATCAGTTCAGTCATAGAAGGTTGGTTCCGGCTCCTCACAATGGAATCCGCCGTTAGAGGCCCGATATCCGGCACCTTAGTCAGCTCCTCGGGTGTAGCGGCCAAGAACGCGTCAAGGCTCCCGAAATGATCTGCCAGGCTGTAAGAAGCGGCTTGGCCGACGTGCCGTATCCCCAAAGCAAAGATGAGCCTTGCCAGCGGGCGCTCCCGGGACTCATGAATGGCGCTTATCAGTTTGTCGGTCGATTTCTCTCCCTGGCGTGGGAGAGCGCGGATGTCCTCGACCGTCAGCGCGTAAATGTCGCCGGCGTCTTTCACGAGGCCGGCTTCCACAAGCGCATCGACTACCGCCGGGCCTAGGCCCCGGATGTCCATGGCGTCCCTTGAAGCGAAATGTATGAGCTTCTCCCTTAGCTGGGCCGGACACGACATGCCGGTGCACCTGTAGGCGACTTCTCCGGGGAACCTCACCACTTCACTCCCGCACGCCGGGCACTTGTCGGGCCAGTGGAACTCACGCTCCTCACCGGTGCGCTTCTCCTTGATAACCGAGACTACCTCGGGAATAACGTCGCCTGCCTTCTGCAGAATGACCGCGTCTCCGATCCTCACGTCTTTCTCGCGGATGATGTCTTCGTTGTGCAGCGTTGCCCTGGAGACCGTCGAACCGGCTACCCTTACGGGTTCGAGGATGGCGGTTGGCGTAAGCACTCCGGTCCTTCCCACCTGGAGGATGATATCCAAGACTCTCGTCTCTACCTGCTCGGGAGGGAACTTGTACGCCAGGCTCGCTCGCGGCGAATGACCGGTTGAGCCCAGCCTACGAGCCAGCTCCCGGTCATCGAGTTTGATGACGATTCCATCTGTATCGTAAGGCAAAGTGCGCCTCAGTTCGCTCCAGCGGGCTATGGAAGCCACGAGATCATCGACTGATGTAGCAGTCGTATAGGTAGGCACCGGAAAACCGAGGGTCTTGAGAAGCTCCAGCGAGCCGATTTCGGTCGCCGCCGGAGAACCCGAAAGCTCGCCGGGGTCGGGGAAAAGACCGGTTTGGGAGTTCCCCGGCATGGCTATCTCGCGGACTTCATAAAACAAGGCCCTAAGCGGTCGTTTCGCAGTAACACGGGGGTCCAACTGGCGGAGCGACCCGGCAGCCGCGTTCCGGGGATTTGCAAACGTCGGGAGCCCTTCTGCCTCTCTTTCTTCATTTAGGCGGGCAAAGTCGTCTTTTGCCAGGTAGACCTCGCCGCGCACTTCTAGAAACTCGGGGACGACTCCCCCGGGCAGTTCTCGGAGCCGTAGGGGAACCGATGCAACCGTCCTCACGTTCCTGGTTACATCCTCTCCGGTAAGTCCGTCTCCCCGGGTGAGGCCGAGCGAAAGGAACCCGCTTTCGTAGCGAAGCACGATAGACAACCCATCGATCTTGGGCTCTACGACAAATGTAAGTGACCTCTTCTCTCCGGCGAGGTCCGCGACGCGCCTCACAAAGGCCGCAACTTCCCCTTCGGAAAAAGCGTTTGAGAGGCTGAGCACGGGAGTCCGGTGAGGCACCGACCGGAAGGCCGGGGACACCTCGCCCCCAACCCTTTGCGTGGGAGAATCAGGTGTCACCAGCGAAGGAAACCGGCGCTCTATGTCCTCAAGCTCCCGGTAGAGCTTGTCGTACTCGCTGTCGGGTATCGTAGGCGCATCAAGCACGTAATACCGGTATTGGTGCTCTCTTATCTCGCGCCGGAGCCATTCTGCCCGCTCCCTCGCTTCCTTCTCGCTTAGCGCACTCACACTTGCCACCCTCTTTCCCGCTGTAGGCGGCTTTACGTCTTAGTCTTCCCAGGTTTTCACATCAAGGAGTTCCCTAGGTATTTCAGAGATGAACCTGGATACTCTGGACCTTCCGAGACCCATGATCATCTCTCTCGACCACGAAAACGTCATGTACAGAAGACGCTTGGCCCGCGTCATACCGACGTACAAGAGGCGGCGCTCTTCCTCGATCCGGTACTCATCATCTATCGACCGGATATGCGGCAAGAGACCCTCTTCCATCCCTACGAGGAATACCACGTCAAACTCCAGTCCCTTGGCCGAATGGAGGGTTCCCATGACGCACGCGTCGTTGGTCTCGTCGTAGGTATCCTGGTCAGAAATGAGCGAGAACTGCTCGGTATATTCCTGGATGCTCCCCCCTGCCTCGGCGAAAACCCTCGCGGAGGTGATGAGCTCCCGGAGGTCCTCAAGTCTTTCTTGGCTGTCCGCGGTTCCCGCGGCCTCAAGATAGGGCATATACCCGGTCATCTCCAGCACGTCCTTGAGCGTTATGTGGAGGGGCTGGTCCGCCGCTTTTTGCGCGGCAGACTCGATTGCCTTACCGAGGCCCTCCGCTCCTTTCCTCTGGGGGGAGGTGAGTCCCTTTATGTCTCCGGCCGAGCAGAGAGCCCGCACCAGGTCTGTCCCTGTTACGGCCGCATGATCGATGATCTTTCTCACGGCGGCAGGGCCCAGGCCCCTGGGCGGCTCGTTCACGATTCGCTCAAAGGCGACTACGTCCCTTGGGTTTACGATTAACCTGAGGTAACAGGCCGCGTCCTTGATGTGCTTTCGGTCGTAGAACCTGCGTCCGGAGAGGACAGAGTAAGGAATGCCCCTCTCCAGGAAAGCCTCCTCAAGAGTCCTTGACTGGGCATTTGTGCGGTACAGTATGGCTATGGAACAGAGGGGTACGCGCGAGGCAAGGTTCTCAATCTCGCTTGCCACGAAACGCGCTTCGTCTTCACCGCTCTGAGCCGCATACAGAGTGATGGGCGCTCCACCTTCTTGAGCGGTCCAGAGGCGCTTGTCCTTCCTCCGGACGTTGTTGCGCACCACGTTAAAGGCCCCGTCCAGGATGACCTGAGTTGACCGGTAGTTTTGCTCGAGCTTTACCACACGGCATTCGGGATAGTCGTCCTCGAACTCCAGTATGTTGCGGATGTCCGCCCCCCGGAATGTGTAGATGCTCTGGTCATCGTCTCCGACGACCGCTATGTTCCGGTGGGCCGCAGCCAGCAGTCTAGTGAGCTCATATTGAGCCCCGTTGGTGTCCTGGTACTCGTCAACAAGGATGTGGGCAAACTTCCTCTGGTACTTGCCGAGTATTTCGGGATGGGCCCGGAACATCAAGACTGTCTCCATGATGAGGTCATCGAAGTCCATCCCGTCGAGTTCCCTGAGCTTCTTCTGGTACAGATCGTATGCCTGTTGGACCTTTGTTTCATAGAAGGTGACGGCGTTCTTGGCATACTCCTCGGGACCTATCAGGTTGTCTTTGGCCGAGGAAATCGACCTCAAAACCCCCGACGGGGTGTACTGCTTCTCGCTCAGGTCGAGCTCCTTGAGCACTTTCCGCATGAGCTTGACCTGGTCGTCGGTGTCCATAATGGTAAACCTTCCTGAGCGTCCGATGCCGGGCAGTTCGGTCCTCAGGATGCGGGCGCACGCTGAGTGGAAGGTCATGGCCCACACGCCGCTTGCCTTCTCACCGAGGAAGGCCTCAATGCGGGACTTAAGCTCTTTGGCCGCTTTGTTCGTGAAGGTAATGGCCAGGATGGACCCGGGGGGAACCCCTTTGGATATAAGGTAAGCCACGCGCCGGGTGAGCACGGTTGTCTTTCCCGATCCGGCCCCCGCCAGGATGAGGAGAGGCCCCTCGACATGCGTGACCGCTTCGATCTGCTTTGGATTTAGTCCTTGGAGAACGTCGATTTCGGGCATGATACACCGCCAGACTTGGATTTTCTGTCGAACAGAACCAGTATAACGGATTGGTGGCGGCCGTTACGAATGTATCAGCCGTTACTTTATCCATCCCATCCATGAAAACCTGCCTGCAAGGGAGGCCACAAGAAAGGAAACCCGGCCGGGACGACAGTCCCGGTACCGGGTCTCTCACAGTGCTTTCGCATGTCTCCGGCTAGGCCGCCTACGCTTGGCTAGAAGCGGCTCATCTAGAATTCGGTGACCCCCGTAAAGTTGAACGCCGGCACATGGATGGCCGGGACGACGCTCCGTCCTGCCCGGTGTAGCTCCTTGCCCACCATATCCATCGTGCCGAACACCCGGAGGGCGCTCTCGGTGAACCTGAAGTTCTTCACTGGCTTGGTCACCTTGCCGTCCTCGACCAGGAATGTGCCGTCGCGGGTCATGCCCGTGACAAGCACCTTCATGGGATGGGCCATGTTGGTGTAGTGGAACCTCGTGATCAAGATGCCGCGCTTGGTCTTCTTGATCATGTCCTCTACCGTCGCGTCGCCGGGCGCCATGAACAGGTTGCTGGCCATGGGCCCCCAACCGCCGAACCCTCCGTGCCCGGTCGACTTCTTGCCTTCCTTCCTGGCGCTCTTGAAATCATACAAGAGGTCCTTTACGACACCCTTTTCGACCATGACGACCTTCTGCTTCGGAATACCTTCAAGGTCAAAAGGTGTGGGGAATCCCCTGGGATCGAGCCCGTCATCCCACAGGCTGAAGAGTTCGGTAAAGAGTTTCTCACCCAGTTTACCGGCGAGGAAGCTCCGGCCCTCCCTTACGGCGGCTGCCGAGAAGCCTCCACGGACGAGATAGGAGAGCATGTCGGCAACAGCCCTGGGCTCCAGGATCACCTCGTACTCACCCGGAGGCACAACTTCGGGGTTTTGCGCAGACTCGCATTTCGCGACGGCCGTCCGCGCCACCAGGGCAGGGTCAATGTCCTTCACGTCCGTCGCCAGGGCATCGGCATATCCCGAACCGGTGTCCGACATAACCACGGTGCGCAGGTTTGCCGACGTCGAGCGGTTGTACGCTCTGACTCCGAGGGAGTTGGCGACGCACAGTTCCGAAGCACCGGTGTAGAAAGCCCCGGCGGCCTTGAAACCCTTGGCTTGGGCGGCGTCACATATGACCTTGACTCCCTTTGCCCGGTCCATGGGAGAGAACTCGAAGGTAGACTCAAAAAAGGTGTTGACCTCGGGTATTGGTTCAGGCCCGGGGATACCCTCGAAGTCCTCATTGGGCTTCTGGAGTTCGGCCACCCGGGCAGCCGTCTGGATGGCTTCTTTCACGGCATCATCGTCGAGAGAGTTGGTTGAAGCCATCCCGATTTTCTTCCCGAAGATGACCTTGACCCTCAGGCTGTGACCCGAATCGGACACGTTCTGGTGAATGTAGTTGTCTGAGAACCTGGTGAGGTGCGATACTCCGCCGCTCACGACTACTTCCGTCATGTCTCCGGGAGAAGCTTCTATCACCCGGCTCGCGACGCGGAGCGCTTCGTCCTTGCCGAGGAGGCCTTTCACTGCCACTTGCCGACACCTACTTTCACGCCTCTGAACCTGGCGGGGGCCGAACCGTGGCCTACGTGAGCGACCTGTCCGGGTTCGCCCTTGCCGCAGTTGGGGAGACCCCAGAGGCGCCATTCATCCTTGTTGGCGACGGCATCGCAGGACCTCCAGAACTCGTACGTGATGCCCGTGTAGTTGGCGTTCTTGATCATGTCGCCTATGGAGCC
>DUSU01000046.1 GCA_012842425.1 Candidatus Fermentithermobacillaceae bacterium
CCCGAGGCTTGTCTACGTTGCAGAAAGCGCGCTGGCAAGCTACTTCAGGGAAATCCTCGACCGCGCAATAAAGCGGACACAGGAAATGGGCGCCGACGCGTTTGGCTTCGGAAGAAGGGTCAAGATGACCTTCCTTACTTGGCCTGACTTCGAGGCCTTCGAGTGGCCTAACCGGTACAAGGACGCCAAGATCACCACTGAGGTGGAAGTCCACGTGAGGAGGACCGGCCTGGTCCTGGGACCCCTTCAGGTCCCGAGATGGGAGTCCGGAGATTAGCGTGGCCCAAGGCGCGTTCCGGTCGTGCTATGGACGTCACGGCCGGCAGGCAAGACCAGACCGGGACACACTAGCCGTGGACGCAATAGGTCGACCCTTCTCTCGCGCTCATGATATACTCATTGAGACTATTTGGGACGATCCAAGGAATAACCGTCAAGGAGGATAGCCGCTCACCCCAATGATCACTCGCTAAGTTCGCGCAAAGCGCTTCACCCATCCTTAATGCCGGACGTTTTCCGGTCGCTTGATGAGCATTTAGCGAGTATTGGAGTGAGACTCAATGACGGTCCTCAGGCTTTCACATATCTCCCTCTCCTACCAGGGGAACCCAGTCCTCAGTGACGTTTCGGCTGTTCTGGCATCCGGCGACCGGGTCGGAATCGTCGGACCGAACGGAAGCGGCAAGAGCAGCCTGTTGCGGCTTGTCCTCGGGGAGATTCCACCCGATGAAGGGACCGTTGACTGGGTGAAAAGCACCCGCATTGGGTATGTCCCTCAGACGTTCAACCTTGACGAATCCAAGACCCCGCTTGACCTCATAGGTCACGAAAATGGCGAGTACCTCGGACAATGTGGGGTGCGCAGGGCTCTATGGGACGCTCCCTCTGCCAAACTGAGCGGCGGCGAGAAGACCAGGCTTTCTCTGGCCATGGCCCTTTCCCGTCGCCCCGAGCTCCTAGTCCTTGACGAACCCACCAACCACCTGGATATCCCGGGGATTGAATGGCTCGAGAAGCTACTGACATCGTACCGGGGCAGCGTAATCGCCGTATCCCACGACCGCTCGTTCTTGGACGGAATTGCGCGGAAGATATGGGAAATCCGCGATACCCGGCTCAGGGTTTACTCGGGCAATTATTCCGCCTACCTCAAGGCGCTTGCTCAGAGGCTTACCCACGAACGGCGGGAGCATGCCAAGTGGTCCCGAAAAGTCGAGGAGCTAAGAGAGGAAATCCGCGCCCGCCGGCAGTGGTATGAAAAGGCCCATAAAGACGCGGGACAAAACGATTTCCTGAGGCGGAAGTCCAAGAAACACGCCAAACAGTTCCTGGCGAAAGAGTCGGAACTGGCGAGGGTCATGGCAAGAAGACCCGAGGTCACGAGGGACGACCGCCCGGTGGTCGCCGGCATCTCCCACGCAGGCATAAGAACTGAGACACTAGCGCGCGCCGAAGAACTCTGCTTTGCCTATCCTCCTCCGGATGCCGAAAGCCGGGATATCTCTTCTCCCTCCGGCAACTCTCCTTCCGAAGCCGGGCGTGTGATCCTGGAGGACGCCTCATTTCGAGTATCGCCCGGACAGAAGATCGGACTAATCGGCAGGAATGGCTCGGGCAAGACCACGCTCCTCCGGCTTATGGCAGGCGTGCTCACGCCCGGTTCAGGGTCTCTGTGGCTTAACCCGGGAGCCAGAGTAGGCTATCTGGCCCAGATGCTCGACGACCTGGACCCCGAGAGGTCGGCCGCAGAGAACGTTAGCCTGAAGACAGGCCTCCCCACGCCCGGCGCGAGAGACCTGCTGGGTCGAATGGCTGTCTCCGGCGAGAAACAAACGAGACCATTCGGCACGCTGAGCATGGGCGAACGCACGCGAGTCGCCGTTGCGTGCCTTTGCTTCGGGGCCTTCGACTTGCTCCTTCTGGACGAACCCACCAACCATCTGGACGTTCCTGCAAAAGAGGCCGTAGAAGAAGCTCTCCGCTCCTACGTAGGGGCTCTCGTGGTCGCAACTCACGACAGGTACCTCCTTGACCACGTCTGCACCGTAATATGGCATCTGGACTTGGGGAGGCTCACGGTCCATGAAGGAACATACAGGGACCTGAAAAGCAGGTGGGCCGAAACGGCTACCGTGGAGGAAAAAGACCGCAAGGCCGAAGAACTGGCCGCAAAAGCGGAACTTGCCTACATCGTCTCCCTCCTCTCCACCGCAAGAAACGAGGGAGAGAAAGCCGAACTGGAGAGGCGCTATGAGGCGGCCCTGGCCAAACTGAGGGAGTTCAGACAGAGAGATCGGTCATGACATAGAGCCAGACATAGTGGACGGTCGAGACGACCGCCGGTGCAGACAGGAATAAGAAACAACGTGCTGAAACTGATATGACGCAGTAAGAGTACCCGTAGAAGGACACTACCCTTCGGATTACCATGCAAGGAGGCTTTGACATGGCCACATACGACAAAGCCTATGAACTCGCGCGAGAGCTGAAGGAGAGTGAGGAGTACAGGGAATACCAGAAAGCCAAACAGGCCATTCAGGCCAACCAATCGGCTATGTCAATCCTGCGCGATTTCCGGGAGAAACAGATCCGCATGGAGATGGGACTACTGAGCGGCAAAGAGCCCGACGAGAAGGCCAAAGAAGAGGTGCAGAAGCTCAGCGACCTCGTCAACATGCACGGAGAGGTGAAGCGTTTCCTGGATGCCGAAAGGCGCCTTCTCATCGTCATGACCGATATTCAGAAGATCGTGACCGATGCCCTGAACCTCTTGGAGTACTGATACTGGAGTTCTCATATTCGTGGTAGCTCCCCGGACGCTATAGACATAACATGAGATGCAACACATGAAGCAAGGGGGAGAAACCATGTCTGGCACCGGACCGGTCTGTGGCAACAACTGGGCGTTCATTCTGTTTCTCATTCTGATCCTGCTTGTTTTCTGCTGCTTCTGCTTCATCTAGAACGGTTTAGGAAGCGGCGGGGCGGCCGTACTTAGGCCGCCCATTTTTCTTCTCCCACGGGTCATCGCCGGTATCAGTCACCAACATCCGTCTCGCACCGAGCCGAACCTAACGTCAAGGGTAGACATCCCTTTACTTCGGATTTAGAATCAACAGTGCCGGATCGACTCAGGCATAAGAACGGGGGTCGAGCATGTCTTTTCTTAGCATCGTGCTTCTATCCGCAGTAGTGGGCGTAGTAGGGACAGGCGCGGGCGGCTTGATCGTCTCCTTCAAGGGCAACCCCAGTAGAAAGCTGCTTTCTCTCTTCCTCGGCTATTCGGGAGGCGTCATGGTCTCGCTTGTCGCGTTCGACCTCATGCCCGAAGCCATAGAACTCGGGGGAACGCTGCTCCCTCTGGCCTTCATGGTCGTGGGAGCGGTTACCATCATGATATTCGACATGCTGCTTCCTCACAGCCATCACTTCGCCTGCGACGAGGAAAGCATGCGTTTCACCAGGACCGCCTATGTCGTCGCCATGGGTATAGCCATGCACGACCTTCCGGAAGGACTGGCGGTTGGAGCAGGTCTCGCTTCGGGATCATCCTTGGGGTTTAGGGTGGCTGCGCTCATGTTCCTCCACAACATGCCCGAAGGCATGGCAGTCGCCGGGCCTCTGGTCTGCATAGGCAGGAAGAGATCGAATGTCGTGCTCGTGAGCGCGCTGACCGGACTACCTTCCGTGGCAGGCGCAGCCATGGGAGCTCTCTTCGGCACCTTGTCTCCGCAGGTCTTGTCGGCGTCTCTGGCGTTTGCCGCAGGTGCCATGTTGTTTGTGACGTTTGATGAGGTCATACCCGATGCCGAAGAGCTCTCCGAGGGAGGCCACAGCGGCACTTTGGGAGCCGTCGCAGGCGTCATGACAAGCATTGTCTTAAGCCAGCTCCTGCACTAGCGATACTCTTACAGCTCCACCAGTACTTCTGAATCACTTTGGCGGATTACTTGGCACTTCAGCGGCACTACAGCCCGGTCCGTCATCCCGCCTGCCAACTCCCGGTCTTTCCCGGCAATCTTCTGAATTCCGCTCAACTTCGTCTTAGGAAACTCCGTTATATAGGGTGAGAGGCAGGTGAGGGACATCGCTTAGAATGCTATGCCGCAAGCCCATTTCCGTAGGGCGCCCCCTAAGGCGCAAGCACCTTCTTGTGGCCTTGATGCTTCCCTTCCTGGCAGCCCTCTTCTTAACCGCTGCTACCACTCCCCTGCCTCCGTCTTCCGATGATGTGTCCATCGCCAAGTCGATTGAGGCGTACATCTACGGCAGATCAGAAACCCTCCGCCTCAGGGTTGACTCATTAAGCATCAACAAGGTAGGTGCGGAGGTTCAAGAAGGAACGTACTGCTCCGCTTGGGAAATCACCCTGAGGTTCAGGGCAGATTACGCCCGGCCCGAAGAAGACCCCTACCTTGCCGGGATGCTCAAATGTTTCAATGAACTCAAGGCCGGTTCGGACGCCGCCTGGGTCAAGTGGGCGGAAGATGAGATCGATCTAAGGCGCGCTGAGGTCCAGGACCTGATCTCCTACGTGCAGGAGCGACAAGAAAGGGTCACCGCCTACGCCCAGGTAGACGGATCGGGGAGGATCTTTCCGGATACGGTCAAGCTGCAGGTTGAAGGAACTCAGGGAGCCCACACGGTCCAGGACCTCCTAAGAGCAATCCCGGGTCCGGAGTATTACGAGGACGCGGGCTACAAGTACCTTCGCGACAAGAGTGGAGAGCCGGGCGCCGGCGCAGGGGGGCAGCAGGGCGCCGCCACAGGGGGTCAAGGAGAACCCGCCACATCGCCTAAGTCGCCCCCGGAGAGCAAGGGAGAACCGGGGCCCACGCCGGGCACGGCTCCGGCACAAACGTCGCCTCAGGTGATTAAGCCTACTACGCGCAGTCCGGAACCGAGAACCGGAGATAACGACTCCAAGCGCTCCCAGCTTATCCTCTTTGCAACGGGGCTGATCTTGATTCTCATCGTCATACTCATAGTGTCAGAGGCCCACAGTCAGAAGCGAAAGCATTCGGGTCGCAGGTAAGAAAGTCTACTTTCCTCTCCTAATCTCCTCGTAGATTGACCGCAGCCCTTCTCTCGTATTGAGGGAAGGCTCGGTCAACACTCTATCCAACATGGCTTTGAGGACGCGACCGACCTCTTTCCCCTCTTTCATCCCCCACTCGATGAGGTCGTCTCCGTTCACCGCAAGGTCTTTCACGGTCAGTGGCTCGCCTGAGGCCAGGACCTTTTCCACGCCGGCCCTCAGCCGCTCAACCCCGGACAGGTCATCCGGGTGGCCCGAGGCCTTCACATCGGCCCTCTGGAGGTCAAAGAGGTCGTCGACGAGATCTTTCCCCACCCTGGCAACAAGCCGCTTGAGGCCCTTTATCCCCATCCGGGCGTGCCTCGTCATGTGCTCCCGCACCAACGTGCACACAGAGGAGACCGTCTGAGAGTCGAACCGCAGGCGCCTGAGGACCTCTCCCGCAATCTCAGTACTCTTCTCGGCGTGACCGTAGAAGTGCCCCTCGCCGTCGCGACCGATAGTGAAGGTCTTGGGCTTTCCTACGTCGTGCAGGAGGGCAGCCAATCTAACCCTGAGCTTTTTTGGGGAAGACTCGAGGGCGACCACCGTATGTTCAAAGACGTCCTTGTCGTGATGCCTGCTCGCCTGCTGGAACCCGTAGCACTCGGCCACTTCAGGAAGGATGTACCCCAATATCCGGGAATGGTAGAGGTCCCTTATGACACCCGGGTTGTCGCTCATAAGGATCCTCACCAGTTCGTCCCTGATCCGTTCCCATGAGACATGGAGGATCAGGTGGGCGTTATCCGCGATGGCCCCGAGAGTCCTGGGTTCAACCCGGAAACCGCCGCCCAGCTCGGCCACAAGTCTGTGGGCCCGGAGCATCCTCAGGGCGTCTTCCCTGAAGCGTTCACCCGGGTCTCCTACGCTCCGGATAATGTGCTCCTCGAGGTCCTTGAGGCCCCCGACGCAGTCGACCACATGCCCGTCCTTGGTCGATGCAAGAGCGTTTATGGTGAAATCCCTGCGCATGAGGTCTTCTTCAATAGACGATGAGAACTCCACGGTTTCGGGTCTTCTGCGGTCAAGGTACCGGCCGTCTTGCCGAAACGTAGTGACCTCGACGGGGATCTCTCCGATAACGGTCACCGTGCCGTACTTCTCGCCCGTGGGAACCGTTCGCTCGAAAAGAGTCCGCACCGTAGACGGCAGCGCATCTGTGGCAACATCCCAGTCTTTGGGCTGACGGTTCAAGAGAAGGTCACGGATCGACCCGCCGACCAGGAAGGCCCGGTAACCGGCCTTTTCGAGGGTGTCCATAACCCTCAACACAATTGGATGAATCGCGATGTCCATCTCGGTCTCGCCCCGCCATAAGCCTGCTTCACCGCCGGTGGGCAAAAACCTGCGCCCGGACCGGTCACTCATAGACTGCCACAACTAGGGAGGTTTCGCGCAAGCCACGACCTCACGCAACAAGGGACCTCAGAAAGGACCTCAAAACGGAAACACCTTGGGAATGAAGACAGACAGCATCAACGCACCAAGCACGAAGAGGGGCAGCCCCGTCTTCACGAAATCGGTGAACTTGTAGCCTCCCCGTTGGTAGACGATTACATTGGGCGGAGTGCCGATGGGCGTCGCGACTGCTATGGACGTAGCGTGGCAGAGTCCCATGAGGAGCGGCGCCGGGCTCACCCCCAGCCCCTGGGCTATCGCCACGCATACCGGGGCAAGGACACTGGTTGCCGCGGTGTGGGACATAAACTGCCCCAGAAGGCCCGCAGCCACGACCACGATCCCCGTCACCAGGTAAGGAGAAGGGTTGTCGACGGCGCGGGTCAGGAACCCTGCAAGCATCTGAGAGGCGCCGGTCCTCTGCATAGCGAGTCCCAGCGGCTGCATACCACCCATAAGGAGTACCGAGGACCACTCGATGCTCCCGGTAAACTCATGCATGGTGATGCATCCCGTGACAACCGTGAGCACCGCCCCGATCATGGCGACTATGGGGAGGCTCAGGCCGTAGCCAGAAAGCCTGCTCTCGAACAGCATTCCGACTACGACCAGGGCCAGGACCAGTAGGGACACGCCCATCTTGCCCGTCCTGAACTCGAGTTTCTCGGATGATGGGGCCTCTGGTGTAGGCCTTGCGGTGACCTGTTTCCTCCCGATAAACATCATGTAGAGCACCGCTATCGCCACGAAGGGCAATGATACCTTTCCGAAATCGAAGAACCCAAAAGACTCGCCCGTGGCTTGCCTCAGTGCGCCCTGGACTATTGCGTTAGGCGGCGTCCCCACGAGGGTCAGCATGCCTCCGAACGACGCTCCAAAGGCCAACGGCAGGAGGAGAGAGCCTGCGCTTACCCCGGCCTCACGGGCTACCGAGACGACCAGCGGAGCCATCACAATGGTCGTCCCCGTATTGCTCGTGAAAGCCGAGAGCGCGGCGGCAGCCAGCATGACGAGCCCTATTAGGCGCACTTCATTCTTGCCCGCCATCTTGATGACTTTTCTGCCTATATAGTCGCATACACCCGTCCGGAACAGGGCTTCTCCTACAGGGAACATGAAAAGCACCATTACGGTTGTGTCGTTCGAGAAACCGGTGAGGACATCCTTGACAGGCAAGACACCCGAGACGGCCAGACTCGAAAGCACAATGAGAGGTGTAATGCCCAGCGGGACTA
>DUSU01000047.1 GCA_012842425.1 Candidatus Fermentithermobacillaceae bacterium
AGACGGAGGTATGTGATGCGGTAGCCAACCCGCGAATATCAGAATGCCAACCGTCGCAGCAGCCAGAGCCCCAAATCACACCTCTCAACGAGAAGGGGCTTGACGGCCTCGTTCATATCAGATTCCCGGTCTAATTCCCAGCGTTATCTTTTGGGAGTATCTCAGCTTGCATATTGAACACGGGTATGAGGGTGAGTAAAATAACTGACGTACTGAAGGCATTCTTCCCGAAACTTCGCAGGGGGTGGTACTCGTGACAGACACAGTACAGCCTCAGACCCCCCGTAACGATCTTTCCATCAGCGACCTTGCCTACAACATCCTGAAAGATCGCCGGGAACCCATGAAATACAAAGACCTCGTGAGCGAGGTCCTTGCCCAGAAGAATCTCAAGTCGGGCGAGTCTCTCGCGAAACTTATGGCCAAAGCCCACACCGAGATCAGTCTGGACAACCGGTTCCTTAACAGGGGCGGCGGGTTGTGCGGCCTCCGCGAGTGGACGGTTAAGCCTCCGTCGTACAAAGTAGTCGAAGTATCATCAGCCGAGCGCCCCAAGCCGGGCGAACGACTAAGGCGAGAACTGGTAGTCTTAGACGAAGACTACCACGAAGATGAAGAAGCGGAAGAAGAACCGGTAAGGGAGCCCGAAGAACCAGAGGTGGGGTAGGGCTCCCTCCCCTTTTTAGGAGGTTTACGATGTCTAAATTTGTATTTGTTACGGGAGGGGTAGTCTCCGGCCTGGGAAAGGGTATTGCTTCAGCGTCCATAGGCACCCTCATGAAGGCGAGAGGATACTCGGTAAGCATCATCAAGCTCGACCCTTATGTGAACGTCGATGCAGGCACTATGAGCCCTCTTCAGCACGGCGAGGTATTCGTTACCGATGACGGCGCTGAGACAGACCTAGACCTAGGCCACTATGAAAGGTTTATCGACCGCCCCCTTTCGGCGGCCAACAACGTCACCACCGGCCAGATATACAAGGCGGTCATCGAGAAGGAACGCCGGGGCGAGTTTCTCGGCTCAACCGTCCAGGTGATTCCCCACGTGACCAATGAGATCAAGGAGAGGATACACAAGGTTGCCACGGAGTCGGCGGCAGACATCGTCGTCGTGGAGATCGGCGGTACGGTAGGCGACATCGAGGGCCTTCCCTTCCTTGAGGCGATAAGGCAGCTAAGGTTCGACGTGGGGCGCGAGAACTCGGTCTACGTTCACCTGACGCTCATCCCGTATCTGTCCTCAAGCGGCGAGCAGAAGTCGAAGCCCACCCAGCACAGCGTCGCCGAACTCCGCTCAATTGGGATATCGCCCGACGTCATAATATGCCGGTCGACCATGCCCCTGTCGGTGGAGATGCGCGAAAAGATCGCCCTCTTCTGCAGCGTGGAGAAAAACGCGGTGATCCAGAACCTTGACGCCTCGAGCATCTACGAGATACCGGTGAGGCTTGAGGAAGAAGGGCTCGGAACAATCCTCGAGGACAAGCTCTGCCTCCAAAAGAAAAAGCCCGATCTCAGCGAGTGGCAAGAGATAGCGAAGAAAATCACCTCTCCCACCAGCGAGTGCCGTATAGCGCTGGTTGGCAAGTATGTCGCCCTCCACGATGCCTATAAGAGCATAGTCGAGGCCCTGATCCACGGTGGGCTAGCGAACGGAACTAAGGTCAAGATCGACTGGGTTGACGCCGTAAAGCTGGAAGGTATGTCTCAAGAGGAAGTCGCGCGTGTCCTTGAGGGGGCCGACGGCATTCTGGTCCCGGGAGGCTTCGGACACCGGGGTGTGAACGGTAAGGTCGCGGCGATTAGGTACGCGCGTGAGAACAAAGTGCCTTTCTTCGGCATATGTCTCGGGCTCCAGTGCGCCGTCATTGAGGCGGCAAGGAACGTCCTGGGCTATCCGGAAGCCGACTCGACAGAGTTCAGTCCCGATACGCCTCATCCCGTAATCGACCTTATGCCCGAACAGAAGGACATTGAGGACATGGGAGGCACCATGAGGCGCGGCCTCTACCCGTGCAAGCTCAAAGAGGGTTCCATCTCCCGGAGAGCATACGGGGCCGAGGTCATACAGGAAAGGCACAGGCACCGGTTTGAGGTCAACCCGAGGTACGTCCCTGAACTGACTGCCGCCGGCCTCGAGCCGGTTGGCATTTGGCCTGCAAGAGGCCTGGTTGAGGTGATGGAGCTCCGGGGACACCCCTGGTTCGTGGGATGCCAGTTCCATCCCGAGCTCATCTCCCGACCCAACAGGCCCCATCCGCTTTTTGCCGACTTTATCGGCGCAGCTCTCAAGTATCGCCAATAGTGTGGTAGGATTGGTTTGATCATCTGAACCATTGGAGTGACTGACGATGAATTCCATGACCGAAGCAAGTGTGAAAAGGCGGGTCGGGATAACCGACACCACTCTCCGGGACGGGCATCAATCGCTTCTGGCCACGCGTATGAAGACGGCAGATATGCTGCCTATCGCGGAGAAGATGGACCGCGTGGGGTACCACTCGGTTGAAGTCTGGGGTGGCGCCACCTTCGACTCGGCCATGCGGTTTCTGAACGAAGACCCGTGGGAGAGGCTTGTGGCCCTTAAGCAAGCGTTCAAGAACACTCCTCTTCAGATGCTCCTACGTGGACAAAACCTTGTAGGCTACAAGCATTATCCCGACGATGTAGTAGAGCCGTTCGTGAAGGCGGCCATAAGGAACGGCATCTCCATTATGAGGATCTTCGATGCGGTCAACGACGTGCGCAACATGTGGAAGGCCATCGAAGTATCCAAGAACGAAGGAGCTCACGTACAGGCAACGGTCTGCTACACCATAAGCCCGGTGCACGACCTGAAGCACTATGTATCGGTCGCCGCCGAGCTCAAGAAGATGGGCGCCGACTCCCTATGCCTCAAGGATATGGCCGGGATTCTCTCGCCCAGCCAAGCATATGACATCGTGAAGCGCTGGAAAGAAGAGATCGGTCTCCCGGTGCAGGTACACACCCACTACACCTCCGGCATGGGCTCAATGGCGTACCTAAAAGCCATCGAAGCCGGCGCCGATGTGGTGGACTGCGCCATATCCACCATGTCGATGTCTACCTCGCAGCCACCCGTTGAGTCGATCGTGGCCGCGCTCCAGGGCACGGTGTATGACACCGGTCTTGACCTGGAGATCCTCTCCGAGCTCGCCCAGTACTTCCAAGAAGTCAGGTCTCATTACGGGCAGTTCGACAAGGCTTCGCCCACGCCCGACGCCAACGTCTTGAGGTACCAGATCCCCGGCGGCATGATATCCAACTTCATCACCCAGCTCAGGGAGCAGGGGCAGATAGATAAGCTGCCTGCGGTGCTTGACGAGGTTCCCCGCGTTAAGGCCGATATGGGGCACCCGCCGCTGGTTACCCCGACCAGCCAGATCGTAGGGACCCAAGCCGTTTTGAACGTGCTCCTCGGTGAGCGCTACAAGATGGCCACAAACGAGGTCAAGGACTATTTCAGAGGGCTCTACGGCAAGCCGCCTGCGCCCGTCAACCTCGAAATCCAGAAGAAGGTGATTGGTGACGAAGAGCCCATTAAGGACCGGCCCGCTGACCATATTGGACCCGGGTACCAGAAGGCCAGGGAAGAGCTCGGTCACCTTTATACAAAGGAAGAGGATGTCCTCTCCTACGCCTTGTTCCCGCCCCAGGCCAAGAAGTTCCTCGAGGAGAGACTGGCCGCCCGCACCGGAGTGGACCAGAACCTCCTGGAACAGTCCAAGAAAGACCATCCGATGGGATACATGCCGGTGTAGCCCCTTAGGGAATGGCTTCGAGCCGTCTCGGACCATTCTACTTAACGCTTAAGAACAGAAGCTCGGAACGTCGCCGCGCCGCAAAGGTCGCGGCGGCGTTTTCCCAGCGGAGCAGAAGGACTTTCCCGCCTACGCCGCGCGGGCTTCCGGACAGCCGGGGGGATTACATAATATGAAGACAGTTCGGATATTCCAGGTGGATGCGTTCACCGATGTGGTCTTCGGTGGGAACCCTGCCGGGGTGGTACCCGACGCCACGGGGCTATCCGAGGAGACAATGCAGAAGATAGCCCGGGAGATGGCCTTATCGGAGACCGCCTTCATCATTGACACGCGGGGAAAAGGGCCTGCTGACTTTGAGGTGCGTTTCTTCACCCCTGTGGCCGAAGTGGACCTTTGTGGGCATGCCACCATTGGCGCCTTCTGGCTCTTGGCGCAGCTCGGGTCAATACACCGTGTAGCCAAGACGGACGGAGATGAGGTCCGGGTCCACCAGCTCACCAAAGCGGGCAAGCTCCCCGTTGACATCCTATTTGGCTGCGAGGGCACACCTTCCAGGGTCATGATGACGCAGAACCTGCCCAAAGTGGTGGGCCGGCCTTCGCGGGAAGAGCTGCGCGAACTGGAGCATATCCTGGGAGCGCCAGAGGGCTGCATAACGGGATTTGAGGGGGCCGTGCCCCAGGTGGTGTCCACAGGGCTCCCCGACCTCATAGTCCCCGTGACATCGAGAGAAGCCCTGCTATCAATGAGACCCAACATGGCGGCCGTTTCAGACTTCTGCCTGAGCCGCGGCATCATCAGTGTGCATTGCTTCTCTTTGGAGACACTTGACCCGACCTCTACCGTCCACTGCCGTGACTTCTCGCCTTCGGTCGGGGTACCTGAGGAATCCGCGACAGGGACCGCCTCGGGCGCGACGGGCGCATATCTCGTCCTGAACCGCCTTATCGAGGTCACAGAACCGGTCACCAAGATAATCTGCGAGCAAGGGCACATCCTCAGGCGGCCGTCCCTAATCCACGTAGAGGTTGCCACTTACGAAGGCGAGATAACTTCGGTGAGGGTCGGCGGCAGCGCAGTTACGGTGATTAAGGGCGATATTGTCGTAGAATGCTGACGTGGCATAATATCCCGTCAAAAGGATTATCCATCAACAGGGAGAAAGATCCCCTCTCAAGGAACATGATCGCATTTAAGTCGTCTAACCGCCATAAGAGGTGATCAAGTGAAAGGGAGGATCCTTGTCACAGGGTTCGAGCCTTTCGGAGGCGACGATGTCAACCCTTCAGGCGACGTCCTGAGCACGCTGGAAGGAACGGAGATCTCCGGCTACAAAGTCGTGACGGCCTTGCTCCCCGTGGAGTGGGGGACTGTCAGGGACCGTATGGAGGCCCTAATCCGAGAACTTGAGCCCGCAGTGATCCTTTCCCTGGGGCTGGCTGCCGGAAGGTCCGAGATCTCGGTTGAGAAGGTCGCAATCAACTACACATCCGAGTCGAAGGACAACAAAGGTGTTATCCCGGCAGAACGAGAGATCATCCCAGGTGCTCCAGACGGGTATTTCGCCACCTTGCCGGCAGAAGAAGTCGTCGAGGCAGTAAGGGCTGAAGGCATTCCCGCCAAGCTCTCGCTGTCCGCAGGGGCCTACCTCTGCAACTACGCCTTTTTCTGCGCGTCGCATTTGACCAAGCAGGGTGGAGGGAAGACGCAGGTCGGCTTCATTCACATCCCGGCAACGCCCGAGATGGTGGCCAAGCGCAAGACAGGCGTGCCGTCTATGGAGCTTAGCCGGATCAAGAGAGCTGTCGAGATTTCTTTGAGAACTGCCGTCAACTCATTCCAAAATGTGGGTGACAAAGAAGGATTTTAGTGCGGAGCGACGAATACTTTCAGTCGCTAGGTTTTGGTGGCGTTTTCCCATTTTGCGCCACAGGCTGCATAAAGGGCGATTTGCCTGTGGTTTCCTTGACAACATAGATTGACCTTAGTTGGCTGAGGGTGCTATAATCCCCACTAGCCTGGGTGGTTGTCCAATAATCCCAGGTTAAGTGCGGAAAGTACCGGCGAAACGAAAGGACAATCGAAAGGTGCCTACCCGGAAAAGAGCTCCCGAAGATCGATTTTATGCGGACTCCTTCTTCATATCAGAGACAAAGGGAGTCACCCTCTCGGACACTGAGAGAGGGTTAACCGGGCAAGGTGGAAGGCTGTAAAGGAATTTTCGGAAGGGGGGATCCCGGGCAATCCGAGACCTAGCGCTTGTAGGAAGTCTTGAGAAGGGCAGTTCACCGGTTAAGTACTCTAAGGGTACCGAAGACCGACAAAGGAGGATAACAGAGAGGATGTCTAAGAAGATTCTTGCTGTTGCTCTCGCAGCGGCAATGATTCTCGGCCTCGCCAGCGTCGCGTCCGCCGCGTTCATCGACACCGATGGACACGCGCGTGAAGCCGCCATCCAGAGGCTGTACGGCCTCGGGTTGATCGATGGCTTTGGCGATGGCACCTTCCGTCCGGAAGAGTCGATCACCAGAGCTCAGATCGCCAAGATGATCGTTTACGCTCTCGGTCTTAAGGATGCCGCCGATATGCTGAGCGGCGTTCCTGTCGGCTTCAGCGATGTTGCCGCCAACCACTGGGCCAGCGGCTATATCAACATTGCTTCGAGCCAGGGTATCGTCCAGGGTTACCCGGACGGCACTTTCAAGCCTGAGCAGAACGTAACCTACGCCGAGATCCTTACCATGATTCTCAGGGCTCTCGGATACGGTCCTGTTCTCAGCCACCTGCCGTGGCCTGCGGGTTACATCACCAAGGCTGCAGAACTCAAGATCAACAAGGGTATCAACTTCCTGAGCAATACCTTCGCCACCCGCGGTGACGTTTGCGGCCTCCTGGCCAACGCGCTTACCGTGCCCAAGCTCATCCAGGTTGGGTATGGCGACACCGCCCAGTACGTTGTGAGCGGCACCAGCGGTACCACCGCCGTCTTCCTGCTCACCGACATGGGTGCTACCTATGAAGACGGATATCTCGTCAGCGCTCCCGATCTGTTCGCCAACAACGGCACCACCATCCAGTTGGACGGCGCGGCGGCCAAGAATCTGGCGGACGGTTATACCGTGTCGGGGCTCCTCGGACATTATGTCCGCACCTGGATCAACGAGGATGGCAAGGTCTTCTACGTTGAGGACATTACGCCTGCCACCCAGGTTAAGACTGCGAAGAACGTAGTGGACAGCGACACCGTAACCCTGCCCGACAACACCCCCGCGGATGTACCGACCAATGGGTTGTTCAGGAACTACGCAAGGGTTATCGGCGCCCCGAACCTGGCTTCGGGCGAGAGCGTCACCCTCATCCTTGATGCCGCAGGGGCGATCAAGTTCGCGGTTGTCAACACCTACACCTGGGGTGTTGTTGACAGCGTTAACCTGAACTACGGCAGGATCAACTTCAGCGACACCAATGGATCCTCGTCCATCACCCTGAAGGACTACGACATCATCTGGGAAGGCGCTGCCTCGTCTCTCGACGAGCTCACCAAGAAGGATGTTGTTGAGTACATCAGGAGCACCAGCGACAAGAAGGCTGTCTTGATCGTCACCCGTAACCCGGTTCAGGGCGAGTTCACGAAGCTGGCCGGAACCACCGCTACGGTTGACGGTACCGACTACACCGCCATTACCGGCGCCGTAGGAGTGGACATCGGGAAGCTGGGCGGCAATGTTGAGATCCTGCTCAACAAGGCCGGCAAGATCGTCAAGATGACTGCCCTCACGACTCCTGCTCCCAGCGGAACTACGGCCATTGTTCTGGCTAAGGGTACGGGCTTCGACGGCTTCACAACCGTACAGAAGCTGAAGCTGTGGCTAACTGACGGCTCTGAGACCGTCCTTGACCTGGCTGCTACCCTTACGTTCCCGGGCGCCACCGACTCAAACGCTGATGGCAAGATTCAAGACACCGAGGCAATTGCCTCGCTGGGTCTTGGTGACGTCATCACCTACAAGACCAACTCCAGCGGCAAGATCAACAACGTGACCCTGGATGTTTCCTGGAAGCCCACGGGTTCTCTGGATATCGACGATGATCTGTCGCTCGTCAAGTTTGGTGGCACGAGGTACAAGGTGACGGCTGACACCCTGATCCTCAACCTGAAGACGAAGAACGGCGGTGCCGACTTTGACAAGGCCGCGGTCCTCACGGTTAAGGAGTTCCTTGACCTGCCGGCTTCCGGCGAGGTAGGAGCCGTCGTGTTCACCGGGACTTTCGCCGACTTGATAGTAGTGGTTGACGCGTCGACTCCGGTCAGCGACACGATCTACGGTATGGTCTACGGCAGCTACCAGGCCAAGATCGGGTCTTCGGTCCAGAACGTCCTGAGGATCCTGGTCAACGGAACCACCCCGGTTGACTACCCGGCCGGTAGCGCGAGCTACAGCAAGGAGGCCGTAGTGGCCTTCAAGGTGGCCGACGGTGAAATCAGCACCATCGGTCTGCTGAAGGACGAGAGCGGTATCACCTACACCGCCGGCGATGTTGCCAGCGATACTTACGATTGGCGCGTCACCGACATCGACCTGGTCAACAACGTGCTCACCCTCAAGCAGATCGACGCTGAGGGTACCGTGAAGCCGAGCTCCACCACGAAGTACCTGTGGCTCAGCGATGACACCCTGTACTTCGACGCCACCGCCAGCAACCCGCAGTGGATCAGCGGCAACGATGTCGCGAAGGATTCCATCGTCGACGTGTACGTTGACAATAACGGCGTCGTCGTGGTTCTGGTAGTAGTGGGAGACTGAGCACACGGTTCTGTAGCGCAGAACACCGGGAGGCCCTTCGGGGCCTCCCTTCATTTTCCGAAAAGGAAAGATGGCCTGCGAGGTGGAAATCCTCATTGTGCCTGGAACAAAGAGGGCTGCTGACACGTCTGACCTAATGGGTCAGGCGTAGTCATATAATGCCGCAACGAACCTTGGGGGGAGATCCATGAAGCGCGGCGGGGTACTGAGGGGTACGTTCCTATGCTTCATGGTGGCTTTCTACACGCTGGCCTCCTCCCGAGTTGGGTTTTCTGCCTCCGGCCTTGTTCCCTCCGACCAAACTGCAGCTATGCTTCGGGCCAAGGGAGTCATGATTGGTTACGAAGACGGGTCCATGCGGTGGGAGAACACGGTGACCCGGGCTGAGGCCGTGAAGATCCTCTTGGCTGCTATCGGCGAAGTAGCCCCTTCATTGGGCAGCGCTCCCATGACATTTCTCGATGTTAGTCTGTCTCATTGGGCGTTCGGGCACATTACTATGGCTTCCGAGATCGGACTGGTCCGGGGGCGTCCGGGCAAGATATTCGACCCGGACCTGGGAGTAACCATGGCAGAGTTCATGGTGATGGTAAGCCGCGTGTTCGCGGGTCTAGGTGGTGAGGCAAGAGCCGCTGACCCGCGCGTCAGGATACAGCCTCTGTGGGCGGCCCCTGAAATAGTGGGGTGGCCGGACCTGGTTGAGCTGGTGATTGAGGAGTCGAACTCTGTGAACCTCGATTACCCTGCCTCTAGGGGCGAGGTCGGGGTGCTTACTGCCAGGATGATGGAACGGATTGGCCTCGCCTACGACCTTACCGGTGTGGCGGAGCGGATGAGCGACGACGGAACGAAGCTTTTCCTCAGGGTGGATGGTGGAGTCGCTTCCATCCAAGTATCTCTCTCGAGCAAAGTTTCTTGGTTCGCCGGCGGAGCGGCTTCCAATTCTCAGTCCCTCATGGGTCGCAAGGTCAGAGTTGTCCTGGATACGTCAGGTAGGGCGTCGGTAATTGTTGGGTTGTAGGTGTAGACGGCTTGGGGTGAGGCTTGTGAGAAGGAGTGGCGGAATACTTGGGGCAGTCATGGCTGCAGTGCTGGGCGTGTGCGCTATCGGGGTGAGCTCCGGGAGTGTAGAGAGCGCGGTAATTGCAGCCCCCGACCCGGTACAGGTGCGCGCGGCAGCGGTAGCGTCTCCGACCGGGGATCCCGGTACTGCTCAGCGAGCCTCAGAGTACAACCTTGACGCCCTTGGCGTTGTGAGACTACGCGCCGAGACCGGTGCTTCAGGACTAGGGCAAACCCTCTGCATCGTTGATACTGGGACCGACCCCCGTGTATTTGGGGGCTCGGGGACCCGGGCGCCCGAAAGGATACTTGACTGGATTGATTTGACCGGAGAGGGAAGCGCGACTCTGGTCGGAGGCTACGAGGCAGCGTCCGGGATACTCAACGTAGAAGGGATTCGTTTCAATGTGGGCAGCGTGGCCAGCCGCAGCGGTCATTACATAGTTGGGAAGATTCCAAGTGCCATCACCGGAAAGCTCGGTTCAAACAAGCAGGTGTACTTCGTGGTTTCCGACCCCGATTCACCCGGCCGCTACGATACTGTCACGATTGATACGGACTCAGACTTGGACTTTGGAGATGAGGTGCCTCTTCGCGAGTTCAGGAATAACCGTTCCTTTGCGGTGATTGCCCTCTCAGAGGAGCGCTCCATAGGAATAGTGCTTTCGCGTCTCGATCTAAGCAAGGAACTCGTTTCGTTTGGCTTCGACCTGAACGGTCACGGAACCGGGCTTGCTGCGTTGGCCGCCGGTTCCGGTGCTCTAGCAGGCGTGGCCCCTGAAGTAAACGTTGTCATAGTGAAGTCGCTTACTTCAGACGGCCTTGGAAGCTGGAGCAATATAGTAAAGGGCATTGAGGAAGCGATCTCGGCCAAAGCCGGTGTTATCCTTGTTGGGTCGGCGCGTGAGAGGGTGGCGGATGATACCGACTGGACGGCCCTTCAGAAGAGGGTCGCCGATATGGGTAGTCACCTGGTGCTTCCGGCAGGGAACGCCGGGCCCGGGGTAGGTACAATAACCGTATCTACTGGAGCCGATACAACTATCCTAGTCTCAGGGTACCTTCCCAAGACCAGCACCAACCTCCTACTGAACCAGAACTACGCGAGCGACCTATGGTACCCGCTCTCGTCCTGCGGCCCTGACCCCAAGGAAAACAGGGGGCCTCTGGTCGCCGCTCCGGCGATAGCACCGCTTCTCTCGTTCAGGGGTGACGGGAGTGTCTCGTTCTCCAACATCGAGGGAACTTCGGTATCGGCTGCTTATGCAGCAGGTTGTGTGGCACTGCTCCGCCAGACCCACACGAACGCGAGCGGTACCCTCACGAGACCTGTCGCTTTCGTCACGGCAAGCCTTGCCCAAGGCGCCTCGAAGATCCCCGGCGTGTTGCCCGTCGAGCAGGGGAATGGGCGACTCGACGTCGCAGGGGCTTTCAGCATTCTCCGTTCCCGGACCGACTACAGGAGCATGCTCTTCGTGGGGACTTGGGATGGTGTCTCAGGTCCAGGCGGCATATGGGCGAAAGGTGTCATCCCCGGGGCTTTCCCCTTGTGGCTAGATAACTACGCGCCGGTTGCGAGGACGGCCCACCTTGCCTCGGATGCTTCCTGGCTGAGGATGAGGAGCGACCTTCTGTCCATGGGGCCGGTGAGCCAGCGGAATACGGTTGCCTACGGGAGCGATGAGTTGGGGCCGGGGTTCTACTGTGGCGAGATTACGGCGGACGACGTTGGAACCATGGGGATTGATACGTCTTTTGCAGTGAGTGTGAGCGTGCCCCACCAGTTTAACCCCCAGGGCAAGGTATCATTTGATATCAAGGAAGAGGCGTCTCCGGTGGCCCGGCAGTTTATCAAACTGCCCGAAACCTCGGAGTCACTTACCTTAACACTTGCCGGGTCGAAGCCCGGACAGCGATACGCGTTGTACAACCCGGACGGCTTCCTGGTACGCCAGGGTTCTCTTAACGGTTCCGTAACCATAAGGATCGGCCTTCCCAAGCCCGGATTGTGGCAGGTGTGCGTCTACAACCCGGATGGAAAGCCGGTCGCAGCGCCTGTCCAGGTTCAGGCCTCTTTGGATGGTTTCTTCGGGTTCGAACTAGGTTCGACTCTGAAGTCTCAATACTATCTCGTCGGTTCTCCGGGAAGCGCGGTCACGGTCACGCCTTCTGCTCCGACGCGTGAAGCGGAATGGCGGCATAGAAGCTCTTTCACTCAGGAGACCGGCCGGAGCACCCAGATCATGCTTCCCGACGTGGAGGAAGCGGCGACCGCTCTCTCCATCCGCTTTGGCGCGGCGAGTGGAAACGTCCTAAGGGCATACCTAATGCGCTTCGACAAGACTTCCTTAAGGTGGATAGAAGTCGGAAGGGCGCTCACGACAAACTCCGGAGTGGGTGAGATCCATCTCCCGAACCCGGTGCCCGGCAAGTACACTGTCTACATCGAGGCGTACGGAGCTGGCCCCCACGCCTATGTAGAGGTAGATATGAACCTCATCGGAGCCGGGACGGGTACCCCAATTAAGGGAATACCGAACTCGATAGCTGCGGGGTATTCAACCCTGGAGCTCCCCCTCCCGGCCGGCGACTCCGAGCCGCTTAACCTCCTGGTCCTCAGGACTTCCGATTCCAAGGTCATCGGAGTCTTGGAACGGCCTCATCTGAACGTGTCGGATATACCTGTAGTGCAGGTTTCTCAGGGTTCCGACATCAAGACCGTGAAGGCGTTCTGGAGGACCAATCTGAAGCCCGCGGACGTGCTCGTCACCATCGGCGGAGTCGGCTATCAGCTGATAGACGGCCGCATGACTGCCCCTATCGCAGATGGACAGCTACCCTCTTACCGGACGGAGGATGGCAGACGGGTCGTGCTGGTGCAGCCTGACTAAACGATATTAGCCGGCCGGAGTATAATCCAGGTAACAGACATAGACAACCGGTTTACTATGCCATTCCCGTGAGGAAGTGACTGCCGTGTCCAGATCGAGATTTATGTACATATCAGCTTTGAGGCCGTTTTCCCGCGTCCTCTTAGCCCTTTTCCTGGTAATTGCCCTCTTCGTGCCCGCGGCTTGTCCGGCGCTGGCTGCCGCCACTTCGGGGAACGAGCCCCAAGAGGAAACCACTTATGAGTTCCAGGTTCCCGCCGCGGAGAAGCTCTTCATGGAGATCCTCCTTCAGGTGAAGGACCTGGCTGCCCGGGTACACCCAACAGATGTGACAACCAAGGCGATGTACGAGGGGATGCTGAGGGGCCTCATGGAGAGCCTGGGCGATCCTTACTCCGAGTACATGACGCTCGACGAGTATACGAAGTTCTCAACCGCGCTGGAGAGCACCTACTCGGGAGTGGGCATAGTCATACAGATGGTTGACGGCAAGGTCACCGTCATGAGCCTTGTTAGAGGCGGACCGGCAGAAAAGGCCGGGGTGAAGCCGGGAGATATAATCACCAGCGTAGACGGCGTGGAGTACACAGACGTGAACGATGTCGCCAATGCGCTGCGCGGTCCCGAAGGCACCAGTGTCGTCCTATTCGTGACACGTCCTTCAACCGGAGAAACGCTGTACTTCGGACTAAGCCGCGAGCGTATCACTCCTTCGGCCGTAGAAGCCGAGGACTTGGGCGACGGCGTGTTCTATATAGACATAGACCAGTTCGACACCGGAGTTGCCATGACTTTCGGCGCGGAGATCGAAAGGATCAAGGGCCTTGGCGCTAAAGGCCTGATCCTCGACCTCCGGGATAACCCGGGCGGGCTTTTGGATGCAGGCGTGGAGGTCGCCCGGAACCTGGTGCCCAGAGGGCCAATCGTCGAACTGCAAGGCAAGGCGGGGAGACAGATAGTAACCAGTTTTAAGGATACGGAGCCCATCCCGGTAGTCGTCCTTGTGAACGAGAGGACCGCCAGCGCTTCAGAGATAGTGGCCGGCGCCATCCGCGACTACAAGGTTGGTATCTTGGTTGGAAAGCAGACCTTTGGCAAGGGCAGCATCCAGCAGGTTATCCCGTTGGGAGAGGAGCTGGGGGCCATCAAGCTGACAATAGCCGAATACTTCACCCCGTCTGGAACCGCTATTTTGGGTACCGGACTTGCCCCCGACATCGAGGTTGGTGATGAGGCCGTTTCTGCGCCGAGACTCGAGCACACGAAGACGCTTCGCAGAGGATCTGTAGGGCTTGAGGTGCAAGCGCTCCAGGAGACCCTGATCTTCCTCGGGCATTCGCTGGGACAGGCCGACGGTATCTTCGGGCCGCGCACCGAACAGGCCGTACGGGACTTCTTGGCAGGTAAGGGCAGGACCTATGCCGGGTATGTCGGCGCCGAAGAGGTTGAGCTCCTGAACCAAGCCGTGTTGGCGAAAGCCGCCGGTGCCCCGGACGCCGCGTACCTGAAGGCAGTGGAAGCACTAAAGGAGCGCCTGCAGACCGGAGAGTGGCCGGCTGCGGCCCAGAGGACGCACGAAGCTTCCTGAGATATAGATAGCGACAAACGGACCGGGTGCCCGGGAGGTTATCAATCCCCCGCGGGCACCCGGATGGTTTTCACCGTTGTCTTTGCCCGTGCGCTCTGCCTAGGTGGGACCGGGCGCACCGGCTGGCTAGCTCCATTAACCTACCTGCGATATCCCGGCCGGTTTCCTCGGTGAGCGCCAGTACTCTATGATGAAGACCGCCAGGACGGACATGAAGCCCCCAAGCACTGCTGCGACTACTGTGTTCAGGAGTTTGTGCGGCTTGACAGGACTGACGGGCTCCACGGCAGGCGAGACCAAGGTTGTCTGAGGCATGGTAGTTGTGAGTTCGCCGATTCTGTCGGTGAAGGAGGCAATCTGGGCGACCAGTTCGGCCTCTTCGGACTCGAGCTCATTCAGCCTGTTTTGGTAATCGAGGAGCAGGGCGCATTTGGTCTCGTAATCGTTCTTAAGGGACGGGAGCGTAGACGCGATCCACTGGAGCCTCGTCTGGGTCTCACCCAGTTCTACTTTCTTGAAGGCCAGGCTTTCGCTGAGTCTCTCGTACGTCTCGTTGGGCACTTCTGTGGGCTGTCCCGACCAGTCGGGCGGGCCGGACACCGTCCTAGGAACTGTTACCAGCTCCTTTTCCAGCTCCTCAATACCCTTCTCAAGCTCGCGTATTCGGAGATTCCCATCGACCTCTTGCGCCAGGTAAGACGTTATCTGTCCGGCCAACCTGCTTACCTCGTTCTGCAGGGCGACCAGATTCGCGGTCTGCTTGAACTCCGCGAGGTCCTTCCTGACCTTTGCCAGGCTTGCCTGGGCCGCAGCCCGCTGTTCCTCAAAATACCTTACAGACGATGCCGTGGTGCTGTCGTGGGTTTTCCTTACGAAAGCAAGGAATTGAGAGGCGATCTCGTTGGCTATGCGGGTCGATAGATCGCTGCTCTCTGTCTCGACACAAATCGTAGTAAGTACCGATGACGACCTGGATGCCTCAACCGACACGGCTCTTGAAAGCGAGAAGGCGTCGTACTGGTCCTCCAGGTCTAAACTGTCTATTACAAGGCTCATGAAGTGAGGGCTCTTTATGACTTCCGCAGGCACCGGAGCTTGCGGGGCCAGGATCTGCACCGACGCCTGGTAGACCGGCTTCAGCACAAAGAAGCTAATGGCGGCGGCTGCAAGCGCCGCGACTAGCGTAATTCCCACTATGAGAAACCGCCAGCGCCAGAGAATATCTATGTACTCTCTGAGATCAATTTCGTCCGCATATGTATCCAATGGCCAAACCTCCCGGGCGCGGTGAGCCCGTGCGCTCTACTGAAGTCCTCTACTGCCCGGCCTGACCGTCCTTGGCGTGGAAACCTGGGCTACCTGGAAGGCCTGATAACGCCGAAGACGGAAGCCGTTGCAAGCACTTCGACAGGATCCGGAGCAAACCCTTCAGGGAGTGATGCCTCATGCCCCGCGACTTCCGCCAGAGCGGCCAGCCACTTGTGGGCTTCTTCAGCCAAGGCATCGTCTTTGGCGGCGGCCTCGAGGAGAATGCTGCTTGCCTCGATTTCGCCGCGCAAGTACGCTACCTGGCCGGCAGCCAGCGCTATCCTCGGGGTGAAGTTCAGCCCGCTCGGATCGAACACCTTGGCATATATGCCCGTGACGCGTTCCCGCTTCGTGTCGAGGATGCGGAAAGCGGATGACAGGAGCTCGGCGCTGTCATATAGCTTGTTCAGGTGCTCTTTACGTTGGGCTTCTTCGATATCCGGATTGGAGAGTCCCTCTAGGTGCTGCTCGATACAGGTCCTTCCGAGATCCGAGAACGTTTCGTAGAAGGAACGGTTCGTAGGCATCATCAAGATGAGCTCGTAGTGAGCCTTTAGGGCATCGTCTATCTCGCCGATCTTCCTGAGCATCTGGTACTCCAGGATCTGCCGGTCCATGTTTGTCGGGTCGGCCAGCCGGGCTGCCTTAAGGTACAGGGGGACCATGTTCTTGGATGCCGGGTTTTTCGTGGCCAAATAGTCATCTACAGCCCATTCGGCGAGTTCCAGGGGATAAGTCGGGTTCCACCTGTCTCGCTTAGCCGCCTCTACCAGGTAGGACTGTGCCTGCTTGATGTCTCCCGAAGCATGGGCGTACATCGCTCTGGAGCCATATTCGATACCGCTATAGAGCCTGTTGGCGGTGAGTGTCACTGCCGGCACAAGGGCGAGGGCCGCGAGCACAGTAAAGGCCATGGATAGGGAGAAAGACAAGCCTTTGTCCGGTTTCTTAGATCCCTTCTTTTGCGTCTTCTTTCCGGCGAACTTCGGTGCAAACTGGAGGACTGTGGACCTAAAGAGCCGCGGCAGGTAGCGTCCCACGTCTGAGATCAGGACTGCCATGGCGGCGTACATGTCAACGGCAATGGCGGGCAGCGAGAGATCGAAGTCCAGCGCGCTGTGGGCTCCGAGGGCGAGAACGGCCATGGCCGACGACGCCACTTTCGTCGCGAAGGCCGGTCCTTCTTGGGGATCAGTCCAACCGGACGACGGAGCCTCCGGCAAGTCATCTTCATCGTAGGCTTTAAGGTACGCCTTGATGGCCGCGTAAGCCAGCACGGCCCACAACGCAACGTAGATCAGGAGACCGGGGAAACCGATCTCCACGAGCATCTGCGCGAAATGGTTGTGGGTTTCGGTGAACCAGTAAGGCGTCCGGTGGTATTGGTGATACAGGGCCTCCCACCCGCCCGCTCCGGCGCCGAAAGGATATCCCAAGGCGATGGAGAGGGCGTCCTTTGTCGCGAATACGCGGATGAGCATGCTCCTATCCAGCAGTGTGACGGTCTTAAGCTGGGAGATTACGCGCTCCGGCAGGATTTTGGCAAGGACCGTCTGGGTAGACGGGTTTCTGACTGCAGCGATTAAGGCCAGGCTGCCCAGGACGGCTGCGAGGCCGATGACGGCTACTCTAAAGAAAACCACTTTCGCCGGCGCGGGCCTGCTCTCTTGAGAAGGAGAGGAGAGAGAGGGCGATGCCGTAGTCGCGACTTCGCTCGAAGGATGGACCGGGCGGCGGACAAGCTTGTCCAAATGCCTCCTGGCAAGGTCGAGGACCGCTGCAAGGAGGAGACCGATAAGAAGCCCTTGTTTCATACCGGACGTGTCATTGTCCTTAAGCGCCGCATCCATCTTTGAAGCCACGGCTGCGAAGGAGATCAAGCTGACCGCTACGCGCGAAGCTATCTCCCGGCGGTGCCCCTTGGGAAGGAGTGCCAGGTAGATGGCCAGGAAACCGCCGAACATGAGGAGCGTCGCCCGGGAGTTCGTGAGGAAGACCGAACCCACCAGAAGGAACGCTATGGCCGAGTATAAGACGCCGGCTATCGTGTCCCGTATAGGGCAACCGAAGCTCTCGGTCCAGGCGTAGTACACGAAAAACAAAAGGAACATGGCGTAGGCCGCAAGGGCGTTGGGGTACTGGAAGGAGCCCAATAGCGCGCCTGATTGCACCGATTTAGGATACTGGGCGATCCCCGCAGCCGTCAGGTACCCCGCAAGCGCCACTACCACGCCGCTCACTATGAGGAGGTTACGGACGATCCGTTGGCCCAGTAAGTTCGAGCACACGTACCGTGCCATGATGAACACCATGACGTACCCGCCGTACTTTAGGGCGCCGTCCATGGCCTTCATCTTTGATTGAGCCCACAGGTTGGTTAGGAAGTAGAGCCCTGCGATTGAAGCGAGGAGTATGTCTATGTCGCCCCGCCATATCCCGTCGCCTCTGAGTGCGGCCAGGACCGAGACCAGGGCGAAAAGGATGCCTACCCTGGATAGGTACGGCAGGTAATCTTCTCTGAAGAAAAGCCCTCTCTTGAGGGTGGGGCTTAGAAGCACAAATGCAAGGATGCCTGATATAAGCAGTGTGACTACGATTGAGTTCTTAAGACCTGTCTTTGACAAACGGATTCCTCCCGAGAAAAAGTAGTTCGCCGTATCGCGAAACCATCCCTGCCTGCGATCGAACCGGCGAAGAAAGCCTTACCCGCGGCTAGGCTCGGAATCGAAGACAGTTTTCGCATTACACGGACCGTCACGGGCCCTTCCGGTAGCCCACCATTAAAGGTAGAATCGGATTGGCGGTGGAGAGCTGGCCGGGATGCGCTCGGCAGCTCGAGGGCGGATTCCCTGGGCCGCCGCTAGAAGAGAGTTTCCCGAGAAGGTCCCTCCCGAATCCCCGGCGCCTATGTCGCCGCGAGGGTAAAATCCCAAGAGGTGAGCCGAATGGAGAAGAAAACGTGTCCCGATTGCCAGGAGAAGCTGCCCTCACACAAAACAGAAGAGACAGGTCTCCCCGCAGCCTTTCTCCGCTTCCGTGTAAGTCAGATGGACGTAACCTACGGAGGCGGCATCGTAGCCGGGGGTACCGTCGTGAAATGGTTTGGAGACCTGGCTACGGAACTGTGCATACGGTACGATGGTGACGAAGGGCTCCTGGCGTCCTACGACCTCCTGGAGTTCAAGCGGCCAGTTCACGCCGGAGATTACCTTGAGTTCACGGGCAGGATCACCAAAGTCGGCAACCGGAGCCGGCGCATAGAGATGGAGTGCTACAAGGTGCTTGCTCCCGATCCTGACCGGGGTCCAACTGCCGCCAGGGTGCTCCCCGAACCCGAACTCGTGGCGCGGGCTCACGGTACGGTAGTCGCGCCAAAGCCGAAGGCCTGAAAGCAGGAGGGAAGGACTTTGTGACGGCTTTGTCGAAGGGCCTTTTGAATGACATGCCGGTTCTTGCGTCTTTGTGTCCCGGGTCCATGTGACTCCCGGAGAGGCTCTCAGAAGAACCGGATTAGGAGAGGTGCCCCTGAGATGGATCCCCTGATTATAACGGTGGCTCCCGTCGGCGCGGAGGTAACTCGGTCCCAGACCCCTTACATTCCGATAACACCTGAAGAGATTGCGGAAGAATGCTACCGGGCTTGGAACGAGGGTGCATCAATCGCCCACATACACGCCCGGAACCCTGACGGCAGTCCCACACAAGACCCGGCCGTGTACGCCCGTATTGTGGAGCTCGTGCGGGCCGAGACAGACCTTATCATACAGATATCCACGGGCGGGGCCGTCGGCATGACGGTAGAGGAACGCGTCGCCCCCGTATCGCTTAAGCCCGAGATGGCTACACTTACATGCGGGACGGTAAACTTTGGAGACGGTATATTCGTTAACTCTCTATCCGACATGGAGCTTTTTGCCCAGAAGATCCGCGAAAACGGAGTGAAACCGGAGTTCGAGATCTTTGACGTGGGGATGATGGAGAACCAGCGCAGGCTCGCCACGAGAAAACTGGTTGATATGCCCGGTCACTTTGACTTCGTGATGGGTGTTCCGGGAGGGATTTCGGGAGACCCTCGTAACCTCATGCATCTTGTCTCAATGCTTCCCAATGACGGGTCGACCTGGTCGGTCGCCGGCATTGGCCGGCATGAACTCCCGCTCGGGGCGGTGGCCATCATCCTGGGAGGGCATGTCAGAGTCGGTTTCGAGGACAACATCTATTATTCGAGAGGGGTACTGGCCAAGTCCAATGGCGAACTGGTCGCGCGCATGGCGAGGCTCGCCCGTGAACTCGGAAGAGGCGTCGCTTCGCCTGTCGAAGCCAGAAAGATACTCAGACTCACTACTGACTAACCAAAGGTTGTCATCCTACGATCGAACCATATTGAAAGGGGCGCCATCATGAAGCTGTTTTTGGACACCGCGAACATCAAGGAGATCAAAGAAGCTGCCAGCTGGGGAGTGATCTCGGGAGTCACCACCAATCCCAGCCTCATCGCCAAGGAAAAGCGCGACTTTAGGACCGTCGTAAAGGAGATCACCGAGATAGTGCCCGGGCCCATCTCGGCCGAAGTGTTATCGGAGAAGGCCGACGATATGATCCCCGAGGCCAGGGAGCTGGCGCAGATAGCTCCCAACGTCGTCGTCAAGATCCCCATGACCGGCGAAGGGCTGAAGGCAGTCAAGGTTCTTTCTAAGGAGGGCGTGAAGACTAACGTCACCCTCGTCTTCTCGGCATCCCAGGGGCTTCTGGCCTGCCTTGCCGGGGCAACCTACATAAGCCCGTTCTTGGGGCGACTAGATGACGTGAGCAACGAGGGCATGGAAGTAGTCACAGATCTGGTCATGATCATAGAGAACTACGGTTTTGAGACAAAGGTGATAGCGGCCTCAATAAGGCACCCGATGCACGTGGTGCAGGCTGCCAGGGCTTCCGCCCACATCGCCACCGTGCCGTTTAAGGTGCTTGAGCAGATGGTCCGTCACCCGCTCACAGATATAGGTATCAAGAGGTTCCAGGACGACTGGGCGAAAGTGCAGAAGGAGATGGAGGCCCGCTGAATCTTGACTGGCCTGGCTGCGTATGATAGTTTTGAGTAGGAAAGCGAGATTCCGCCTACCAATGTGTCCCCAGGAGTTCATGCGTACCCGGTAAACGTGCCTTTCGGCTTGCCGATTTCGATATATCCTTCCAAACGCTCGGGCTGCGGATTCCAGGTTTGCCGACGCCCATAGGAGATGTGACGCTATGCAAAAGGAAGAAACCAAGGAGACAAAAAACCCGGATGTCCCTCCGGGGACGTCCAGGTCTAGGAGGCGCGTGAAAACCCAGAGCCCAGAGGACGGTTCGGGCGGCGAGATGAACGAGAAAGCCGCCGCAGAAATCCCCGAAGAGACGCCTCCAGCGAAACGCCCCCGCAGAGCCACAAGAAATTCCAGCGCAGAAGAAGTAACGCCTCAAACAGCAGAGGTTCCCGAGGCTTTGGAGTCCGCCAAAGAGGAGCAGCCTGAGACCACTAAACGGGCGACGAGGGGACGCGGAACGAGGCGGAAAGCAACTCTGCCCGACGAACAGGAAGGGACCAAGACCGCCGAGCCTTCCCCAGTTATCGAACCTCAGGAGACGGAGCCGGAAAAGCCTGCAAAGACCGCAGCGACCCGCCGGACTAGGAAGAAGTCCGCCGAGACCGTGTCGCCTGCCCAAACTGAGGAGACCGCCCAGCCCCAGCCTCCCACGCAGGACGTGGTGGAAGCAGGCGAAAAAAACGTCCTTTCGCAGCATTCCGTTGAAGAGGCCGTAACTCAGCCGGCCATTTCTGAACCCGGGGCGTCAGGACCGTTGAGGCAGGAGCCCATCTCTGAAGCACCTCCGGCTCCCCAGGTTGTGGAGCAAGAAGCTTTGCCCGGGCCCGATGTGTCCAAGGCTGCCCTCGAAGAGGGAGTCCCCGTGGAAGCTGCTCCGAGAGAAGCCATACCGGAAGAGAAGCCCGCTCTTGAGCCGTCCCGCAGGCCGTCCCCCGACCGGTTCGGCCGCACCATCAGCGACAGGCCTTTTCCTGAGAGGTATCCGTATCAGAGCGGCGCTCCTGAGAAGGCCCCGGCCGTGTCCGAACGCCCGCCTCAAGCAAGGCCTGAAGCCGAGAGACAAGTTTCAAGGCCTACTTCCCGGGCTTACCAAGAGAGGCCTCAGATGGACCGGGTAGAGCGTCAGTACCCGCAGTTTCAGCGGGTGACGCCCGACACACCGAGGTTCAGGTCGCCCGAGCAGCCGGATATCCGGCCCAGCGCGGAAGGGCGACAGGTTGACGAGCGGGATTACCGACAGGCCCCGGCGAAGCAGGAACCCCCTGCTGACGTGCTCTACGTGCGCCCGGCCAAGGCGTCGCGTACGAGGCCTGACTCGGGGCCGACCATGAAAGAACTCGCCAACATGACGCTGGTCGACCTCCAGCGACTGGCCCGAGAGCTGGGCATCGCAGGGTATTCCAGCCTTCGCAAGAAGGAGCTTGTTTTCGAGATCCTCAAAGCCCGTACCCAGGCGGGAGGACTAATTTTCGCCGAAGGTCTTCTCGAGATCCTGAACGAGGGGTACGGCTTCCTGAGGCCCGCGTTCTACTTCCCGAGCAAGGATGACATATATATCTCACCGTCCCAAATCCGCAAGTTCGACTTGAGGACAGGGGACCTCGTGTCGGGGCAGGTACGTCCGCCCCACGATACCGAGAGGTATTACGGCCTCCTCCGCATAGAGGCCATCAACGGCGAGGACCCTGAGACTGCCCGCGATAGACCGAACTTCGAAGGGCTCACGCCGATCTTCCCAAACGAGCGGTTCAAGCTCGAGACGACGAGGCACAACACTTCGGGACGGCTCCTCGACCTGGTGGCGCCCGTTGGCAAGGGACAGAGGGGACTCATCGTCTCGCCGCCTAAGGCAGGCAAGACCGTCCTTCTCAAGAACATCGCAAATGCGATAACGACGAACCACCCGGAGACTTATCTCATGGTCCTCCTTATCGATGAGCGACCGGAAGAAGTTACCGATATGCAGCGCTCGGTCCACGGGGAAGTGATCGCGTCGACGTTCGACGAGCCCCCGGAGAACCACGCTAGAGTCGCGGAGATGGCCCTCGAGCGCGCAAAGCGTCTCGTCGAGACGGGGAAGGACGTGGTAGTGCTCCTAGACAGCATCACCAGGATGACCCGGGCCTACAACCTGATCGAGCCCAGCTCAGGTAGGACCCTCTCCGGAGGTATGGACCCGGCGGCGTTCAACAAACCAAAGAAGTTCTTCGGCGCTGCCCGCAACATCGAAGAAGGCGGGAGCCTGACAATACTGGGCACCTGCCTCATCGACACCGGCTCCAGGATGGACGACGTGATCTACGAGGAGTTCAAGGGTACCGGCAACATGGAGGTCCACCTTGACCGCAAACTCTCCGAGCGCAGGATTTTCCCGGCGATCGACATCAAGAGGTCGGGTACGCGCAAGGAAGAGCTCCTGCAGACTAAGGAAGAGATCGACGCCATGTGGCTGTTCAGGAAGATGACAAACGACCTAGAGCCCGACAAAGTGCTGGAGGCGCTCATAGATCTCCTGACCAAGACGAGCACGAACCAAGAGGCGCTGCCCATTCTCAGAAAGAGACTGGCGTTGATGAGGTAGTACGAAGCGTGCTATACTCTTTCTGTTTGCTCTATGTGAACAGTTTGGGTATTTGTCATGCCCTCTTGAGTGGCCATATATTTCTGAGGTGATTCGCATGAAGACCGGGATCCATCCGAATTATGAGAAGACGACGATTAACTGCGCCTGCGGCGCCACATATGAAGTCGGCTCCACGAAGAAGAACGTCAGGGTAGATATCTGCGCCAAGTGCCACCCGTTCTTCACCGGCGTGCAGAAGATCATTGACACGGGCGGGCGCGTCGAGAGGTTCCGCCAGAAGTACGGGTACATCGAGGGCGAGAAGAAAGAGGAAGCTTCCAAGGAAGCCCGCTAGATAAGCACTATATAGGGCAGGGACCTTCATGGGTTTCTGCCTTTTCATTTTCCTATAGAATAGTGTGTGGTATTAGGTGAGTGTCTGACCGGACGATACCTGATGATGTCTGCGGCCATAGAGTGAATTTGGAGGTAGACGCTGTGTCTTCTACGCCTTCCTACGGAGGCCAGGCGGTAATAGAAGGGGTTATGATGAGGGGCCCGCGGTTCGCATCCATGTCCGTGAGGGACCCTAACGGCGACATTGTCTCTTACGTCAAGAAGGCCGATAGCCTTTCTCAGAAAAGCGCCCTCCTAAGGCTGCCTATTGTGAGGGGGGCTCTATCTTTCTGGGATTCTATTTCCTTGGGCGTCGAGATGCTCATGCGGTCCGCGGACATCTCTTTTCCCGAAGAGGAGAAAGCATCGAAGAGCGCCGTCGACTTGAGCGTCGTGATTGCCGCGGTCTTGGCGGTCGCTCTGTTTATCGTCTTTCCGGCAGTGGTCGCGCCTTATGTGGTTGCCGCGCTCAATGCCACCGGAACCTTCTGGGCGAGCCTGGTGGAAGCCCTGGTCCGCGTTATGGTCCTTGTGGCCTATATCGCCTCGATCTCGAGGATGAAAGAGATCCAGCGGGTGCTTGAGTACCACGGCGCCGAACACAAGGTAATATGGGCTTGGGAAAAGAATTACCGGGAAATAAACGATAGGATCTACCTGGACAAATGGGGCGTCCCCGAGATCAGCGGGTTTCTGGCGTCCAAAGCCCGCAACGAGTCCAAACTCCACCCGCGCTGCGGTACCAGTTTCCTATTCATAGTGGTCTTGGTTTCATGGGTAGTGTTCTTGTTTGTGACCCCACAGGGAGTAGCGAGCAAAGTGGCGGCAAGGCTTGCGCTATTGCCTCTTACTGCCGGACTGTCATACGAGTTCCTAAAGGCTTCCGCCGCAAGAGAGGGCGGTTTTTGGCGTCTCTTGAAGGCGCCTGGGATGGGCCTTCAGGCCATGACCACCAGGGAACCTGAACCGGCGCAGCTTGAGGTCGCAGCCGATAGTCTGGCCCGGTTGGTTGAAGCCGAAAGAGGTGGTTTCAGATGACCAATGAATGCGAAGGCGCGAGCCTGGCCGGCAAGCTCGATGGACTGGTCGAGCATTACGACTTTCTCTCGGCCGAACTGGAGAAACCTGAAGTCTTCTCCGACCCGAAGAAGTGCCGTGAGCTCGCGAAGGAGAAAGCCCGGCTAGAGGATACGGTAGCTTTGTACAGGCGGTATTTGCGAGTCTTGGACGATATAGCGGGAAGCCGTGAGATATTGGAAACCGAAGAAGACCGTGAGCTCAGGCAGCTGGCTGAAGAAGAGCTGGCAACTCTGGAAGAAGCGAAGCTTCAACTGGAAAAGGAGCTCAGGCTGTCTCTCATTCCGAAAGACCCAAACGATGACAAAGACGTGATTGTCGAGATTAGGGCCGGTACCGGTGGCGAAGAAGCCGCCTTGTTCGCGGCGGAGCTTTTCCGGATGTACGGGCGGTATGCTGAGGACCGCCGGTGGAAGATGGAGATCCTGACCTCCAACCCAACGGACCTAGGTGGGTTTAAGGAGATCATCTTCGCCATAGGCGGCAAGGGTGCATACCGGCGTCTCAAGTTCGAGGGCGGCGTCCACAGGGTGCAGCGGATACCTGCAACCGAGTCCGGAGGCCGCATCCATACCTCGACCGCGACCGTGGCCGTGCTCCCGGAATCCGAGGATGTAGAAGACATAGAGATAGACCCTGACGACCTCAGGATAGACACCTACTGCTCTTCGGGCAAGGGCGGTCAGGGCGTGAATACCACCTACTCAGCGGTCAGGATAACCCACCTCCCGACCGGAGTAGTGGTCACTTGCCAGGATGAAAGGTCCCAGATTCAGAACAAGGAGCGGGCCATGCGTATCTTGCGGTCCAGGCTTCTGGCCATGGCGCAGGAGCAGAGAAACCGGGAGCTCACTCAAGCACGGAGATCCCAAGTAGGAACGGGTGAGCGCGCCGAGAAGATCCGCACCTACAACTTCCCGCAGAACAGGGTCACGGACCACAGGATAGGCTATACCACCCACAGGTTGGCCGAGTTCCTAGACGGGAAAATCGACGAAGTGGTCGATGCCCTTCTTGAGGACGAAGAGAAAAAGAGGCTCGAGGAAGCATCACAGATATGAACGTAGGCGAGGCGCTCTCTTTCGGAAGGCGTCTTCTGGCAGGTAAATCCGACACCCCCGCTCGGGATGCGGGACTTCTCCTTTCTTTCGTCCTGAGCGAGCCATCTGAGTTTGTCTACCTGCATCCTGAAGCTCCCGTAAGCGAGGGCCTTTTCGCCCAATACTCGGGTCTTCTGGACAGGCGAGCCTCCGGCGAGCCGGTTGCCTACATCAGAGGGTTTCACGAGTTCATGGGGCATACTTTCCTGGTCGACCCGAGAGTACTGATCCCCCGTCCGGAAACCGAGCACGTTGTCGAAGCCGCCGCCCAACTATTGACGAAGACGTCTTCACCAATTGTCGCCGACATCTGCTGCGGCTCGGGGGCCATCGGTCTTTCCATTGCCAAAGCACTTCCTCTCTCAAGAGTGGTGCTCAGCGATGTTTCACGTGAAGCGGTCGATCTAGCACGGGAAAACGCGAAAAGACTCGGTCTGTCTCACCGCGTGAGTTTCCTTGTCGGGGACCTAGTGGCCCCCCTTCTAGCGGCGGGACTTAGGGGGAGGCTCGATTTGGTGACCGCCAATCCGCCTTACATCCCCACCGAAGAGATTGATACTCTTTCTCCCACCGTGCGGGACTTTGAACCGAGGCTGGCCCTTGATGGAGGAGAGTCCGGACTAGAGATGATACGGAGGATATCAAAGGAAGTGCCGGCGGTCCTTAAGCCGGGCGGCTACCTGGTGATGGAGATAGGCGCGGATCAGGGGGAAGCCTGTAGGGATATTATGATGGAGGACAGGGAGTACTGGGCCGGTACGGAGGTCCGGAGGGACTATGCCGGCAGGCAACGTGTCGTTGTTGCGAGAACTCACGGAACCGGTTGTCCAAAGAGGGTTGTCGGGAGGTCCGGCGTCCATGGAGACGAAGATTGTCAAGGTTGACCCTTTCGGCAGAGACGAGTCGGCGCTGATTCCCTGCGCGGAAGTGCTGCGCCGTGGGGGTCTCGTGGCTTTTCCCACCGAGACGGTGTACGGTCTGGGCGCAAACGCGCTCATGCCCGAGGCGGTTGGCCGTATATTTGAGGCCAAGGGCCGCCCCCAGGATAACCCGCTTATTGTGCACGTTTCCAAGCCGGAAGCCGTCGCTCCGCTGGTGAGGGAGATAAGCGAAGCGGCCATACGGCTTATGGAAGTTTTCTGGCCCGGACCGCTTACTCTGCTCTTTGCTAAGTCAGACCTGGTGCCGCCCATTGTCACGGCAGGGCTTCCGACTGTGGCAATAAGGATGCCCGACCACCCGGTGGCCCAGCGGCTAATTGACCTCGCGGGAGTTCCGGTGGCGGCCCCGTCGGCCAACTTGTCGGGCAGACCCAGCCCTACTACCTTCGAAGATACGCTGGCCGACCTTCAGGGAAGGGTGGACGTGATCGTTGACGGCGGGCCTTCGGGTATCGGCGTAGAGTCGACGGTCCTGGATATCTCCGGCCCGGTCCCCAAGGTCTTGCGCCCGGGCGGTCTTTCCCTCGAAGACCTCCGGAGCGTTCTGGGAGAGGTGGAAGTGGCCTCAGGCGTGCCTACTCAGGGGCCGCCGCCGTCGCCCGGCATGAAATACAGGCATTACGCACCGAAAGCCCCCGTATACCTGGTGGTTGGGAGTCCCGGCGAACAGGCCGCGGTCGCGAGGTTCCATGCGGTACGGTATCTCCTGGCGGGGAAGCGGGTGCTCATTCTTGCATCCAGCGAGAACTTGCATGCGTATGCAGACCTGGCTGATAGGTGGCCGGATAGTCTTGCGGTCCTTGAACTCGGACCCAGGGAAGACCTGGCGAGAGTGGCTTCCAGGCTGTTTTCAGGGCTGAGGCACGGAGATGAAATAGGCGCGGATGTGATCTTTGCCGAGTCTTTTCCCGACAAAGGTCTCGGGCTAGCCATTCAGAACAGGCTCGCGAGGGCGAGCGGCGGACGGACGCTCAAACTGCCCGGGAGACCGGAGATGAAGATTCTCCTGGTCTGTTCGGGCAATACGTGCCGCAGCCCCATGGCGGAAGCATTGTTGCGCCACATATGGCAGACCGAGTGCCCGGATATAGGCCTGCGCGTCATGTCGAGGGGCACGGCTGCAGCCGACGATATGCCCGCTACTCAGGAAGCAATGCGGGCGGTGGCCAACCTCGGGCTGGACCTCTCGGGGCATAAATCCAGGATGGTCTCAGAGGCTGACCTTTCGTGGGCGGACCTCGTGATCACGATGACAAAGGCCCACAAGAGCACCCTCATCGAACGCTATCCTTCATACGCGGGTAAGGTAGTGACGCTGTCCGAGGCATCGGGCGGGGCCGTGGCAGGCGACGTGAGTGACCCCTTTGGCCTTGGCCAACAGGCATATTTCAGGGCCAGAGATGAATTGGAGGTTGGCCTCAGGGCCGTTTGTGAGAGAATAGAACGGGTTATGTCAAATTTAGATGGAGGTAAGCATAATGAGGATCGCTCTGGGAAGTGATCACGCCGGTTTCCGCCTCAAAGAGGAAGTGGCCGGGATGCTCAGGGAAATGGGACACGAGCCGCTTGACCTGGGTACGTACTCAGACGAATCCGTTGACTACCCGGATTTCGCCGTGAAGGTGGCCGGATCCATACTCGCAGGAGATGCCGAACTCGGCATACTCGTTTGTGGGACAGGCCTGGGTATGGCCATGTCGGCCAACAAGGTGCCCGGGATAAGGGCCGCGGCAGTATCCGACACCTTTTCGGCACGCGCGGCCCGCGAGCACAACGACGCCAATGTGCTCTGCATCGGGGCCCGCGTCGTAGGAAGTGGCCTCGCCCGCGACCTGGTGAGCGCTTTCTTGGGCGCTTCCTTCCAGGGGGGGCGCCACGCCAGGCGGGTTGAGAAGATGTCAGATATCGAGAAGAAGTATGGGGGTGCACGCTAAATGGACGCCGCGCATGAAGAGAGCAGGACGGAGCTCGACCTTAACCAGGTGAAGCAAGAAGCATATCTTGCGACCAAGGGTCTTCTGGAGGCTGCCAAACTGCGGCCCGGCCAGATCGTGGTTCTCGGCTGTTCGACCAGCGAGATCCAGGGCAAGAGGATCGGCTCAACGGGCAGCACAGATGTTGCAGCGGCGGTCCTTGACGGGGTCCAGGAGGGACTTCAGGGCACAGGGGTCTACCTGGCCGTCCAGTGCTGCGAGCATCTCAACAGGTGCCTTGTTGTCGAGCGTGAAGTCCAGGAGAAGTATAGCCTCACCGAAGTAACTGTCTTGCCGGTCCCCCATGCAGGGGGCGCCACCGCTGCCACGGCTCTGAGGAGGTTCGACGACCCCGTCGTGGTTGAGACGATCCAGGCCCACGCGGGAATTGACATCGGAGACACGCTAATCGGTATGCACCTTAGGCCCGTCGCGGTTCCCGTGAGGATAGCTCAGAAAACCGTCGGAAGCGCCCACCTCACGGTTGCCAGGACCCGCCCCAAGCTGGTAGGTGGCGCCAGGGCCGTGTACGCCTGGGACGAAATAGAAGAGAAATTCGGAAAGAGCGCGAAAAAGAGCTGAAACCTTTAGAGACCCGGAGGAGTCAAAGTAATGGCGGAGCAGAAAAGACCGTCCTGGGACGAGTATTTTATGGAGCTGGCCGAAGTCGTTGCCAAGCGTTCCACTTGTCTCAGAAGGAATATCGGGGCAGTGGTTGTAAAGGACAAGAGAGTGCTGGCTACGGGTTACAACGGGGCTCCTACGGGCTTAGCCCACTGCAGCGAAGTTGGGTGTTTGAGGGAACGGCTCGGCATTCCCTCCGGAGAACGGGTGGAGATGTGCAGGGGGCTTCATGCCGAGCAAAACGCCCTGGTGCAGGCAGCAAGATACGGCATCTCCCTTGAGGGGGCCGTCATCTACTGCACCAACCAGCCGTGCGTGACCTGTGCCAAGATGCTCATAAACGCTGGGATCGTCAAGGTGATATACAAATATCCGTATCCCGACAAGCTGGCCCAAGACTTACTGGCCGAATCCAAAGTCAGCGTGGAGAGGCTAGATTGACTGGTGGGACAGGCTTCTGTACAATGACGCAGGTAGAAGGGCCTATCAGCGGGAACGGGAGGAGGGGCGTTTGTGAGGTTCGAGAAAGAAACCGTCGCTTTCTGTCTCGCATTTGTCATTTCTTTCGGACTCACCCCCCTCATACGGATGATTGCCAAGAAAACCGGGGCCATGTGTTACCCCAACTCGCGAAGCGTCCACCGGACTCCAATCCCATACCTGGGCGGCATCGCCATGTACCTGGGCTCGGTTATCACCATGTCCGTTCTAAAGACCGGAGAGAACATCGCGTTTCCCGCCATAGCTCTGGGCGGGCTCGTGATCCTCATAGTCGGTGTCATCGATGACCTATGGCCGCTTAAGCCCTGGCAGAAACTCATAGGTCAGTTCATCTCGGCAGTAGTAGTGGTAAGGCTAGGAGTCAGCATCTCCTTCCTGACGAACCCCTTCTCAGGAGAGATACTCCTCTTGGGGTCCATCGCGTTGCCCCTCACTCTCCTGTGGGTCGTGTCTTTCGAAAACCTCATAAACTGGTCGGATGGATTGGACGGCCTTGCTGCCGGGATCGTGGGCATCACCTCAGCCACCATGATCTTCGCCATGAATGAGGCAGGGGCAGTGCATGTAGCTCCGGAAGCGGCTGCCCTCGCAGGCGCGGCTTTTGGATTCCTGCCTTTTAACTTCCATCCCGCTTCGATTTTCATGGGCGACGCGGGCGCCATGTATCTCGGACTTGCCCTGTCGGTCCTGTCGGTTCAGGGACTTGTGAAATCGGCCGTAGCGATGTCCATACTGGTCCCCATCCTCACCCTGATGGTCCCCATATCGGACATGGCTTTCTCGATCCTGAGGAGGAAGCTGTCCGGTAAGGCGGCATCTCAAGCCGACAAGGACCACATACACCACAGACTGCTTGAGCTTGGGATGAGCCAGAGACAAGCCGTTCTCGCCATCTACCTCGTGAGCTTGGGCTTCGGCGCTCTGGGCCTCGTCTCAGGTTTCGTACCGCTCAGTACGGGGGGCCCTCTGGCCGGTCTCGCTGTCTTGGGCATGTTTGTCGTTGCCTATAGGGCCGGGCTCCTGAGCCTCGGCCACAAAAAGACGGGACAGGACCGCAGCCGGCGGGGATAATAACTTGGCGCGGCGGAAAGGTTGAGGTCTGTGGGTAGTCTGAAGGTTATCTCCGTTTTTGGTACCAGGCCAGAGGCAATCAAGATGCTGCCTGTGGTCCGTGCGCTAAAGGAGCGCCATCCCCTTATCGAATCCAAAGTCCTCGTTACGGCGCAGCACCGCGAGATGCTCGACCAAGTACTTGCGGATTTCGGCGTGGAAAGCGACTACGACCTCGACGTGATGAGGCCCAACCAGACGCTTGCCGAGACGACCAAACGCGTTCTGGAAGGGATGACTCCAATCTTGGAGAAGGAGCGGCCCCACGTGGTCCTCATCCACGGAGATACCACCACTACCGGGGCGGCGGCTCTCGCGTCTTATTACCTCAGGATTTCCGTGGGGCATGTTGAAGCGGGCCTCCGGACGGGGGACAAATACGCGCCTTTTCCCGAAGAGATAATGCGGAAGATAGCCGATATCATAAGTGACTTTCATTTTGCTCCGACCGGGACCGCCAAGAAGAACCTCCTTTGCGAGGGCTACGACCCCGGCTCCATATTCGTGACCGGAAACACCGCCGTCGACTCCCTCCTCATGACAGTTAGAAAGGGCTACCGGTTCAAAGAAGAGCGCCTAAATGAGATAGATTTCGAGTCCCAGAGAAACATCCTTGTGGAAGTGCACAGGCGGGAGAACTTCGGGGAAGGCATGGAGAACATCGGGCGGGCGCTGTCCCGGATTGCTTCGGAGCGTAACGACATACAGCTCTTGGTTTCGGTTCACAAGAACCCCAACGCCCGGGAGCCCATTTTGCGGCACCTTAAGGGCGCCCCGAGGACGGTCCTTTTCGATCCTATAGACTATCCGGACTACGTCAACCTCATGAGCCGCGCGTACCTCCTAATCACCGACTCCGGTGGGGCGCAGGAAGAAGCGCCGTCTCTCGGAGTCCCCACTTTGGTCTGCAGGGAGAAAACCGAACGACCGGAGGCGCTAGACGCGGGCACTTGTGTGCTTGTTGGAACAGATATTGAGAGAATAGTAGACACGACTGTCGATTTGTTGGACAATATGACAAGGTACAAGCGGATGTCGCAGGTAAAGAATCCTTTTGGGGACGGACGCGCATCCGAGCGGATCGTGCAGGCCCTGATGTTCAGGTATGGACTAACACAAGACCGTCCGGAGGAGTTTTCCCCCGGGCAATAGAAGAACATTTGTTGTAATCTGCAGGCTGTAGCAAGTGTTCTTGCGGCAGCGCGTCTCCCGCGGCGCCGGTTGTTCTTCCGCACACTACACGGCTTGCAGCAAGATTTACAAAACGAGGAGGGGGGCCCCGGCCCGGTCCACCACACGATGGGACCGGTATCGTGGCATTTGCATGGCCAAGAAGGAACTTGACGCGATCCTTGAAGCCGAGCGAAAGGCGGCAGAGGTTGTGGAATCCGCCAAAGCCAGGGCCAAGGAAATACTCGCCGCAGCCGATAAAGAGGCCGAACGCCTCCTCCAAGAAGCCATCGAAGACGCCCAGTCCAAAGCCAAGTCCCTGTTGGATAATGCTTCCGCATCTTCCGACGCTCTGGAGAAAGCCTATCTCGAAGAGGCCGAGAAGGAGATCGCTTCTCTACGGGAAGCGGCCGGCTCCAGGCTTCAAGATGCGGTTCAGACGATAGTTTCGAAGGTTAAGAAGGCCTTATAGGGAGGGAGCCGGCAAAAAGCGCCAGCGGGCGCACCCGGCGTGGTCATGGCCGTTGCAAGGATGAAGAAAGTAACCATATATGCCGCCAAGGAGCTCAGGGGGGCCATATTCGAGCGACTCCGCGACCTTGGGATTTTCCACATAACCTCCGAGTCGTCCAAACCCCGGTATCTGGGGGTAGGCGGCCAGGCCGACGACGTATCCATGCCTGAAACCATCGAAATCCCCGAGGATATTTCCAACTCCCTTTCGAGACTTCAGTACCTCAGGAACTATTTCGGCAAGTATGCTCCCTTTAAGAGGTCGTTCATCGATGGTTTCACCGGTAAGAAGCCGGAAGTCTCCATGGGAGCGCTCAGGCAGCTCACGGCGGACTACGATATCGATGCCGTCTACCAGAAGGCCAAGGCTCACGAGAAGCGTCTCAATGAGATATCCGATTCGCTTTCAAGGTTAGGCGAAGAAGCCAGGACTCTCTCTCCCTGGGCGCCACTGGACATCTCTCTTAAAATGGTTGGGCCCACGGAGCTTTGCTGCAGCGCGCTGGCCGTGTTCCCCAACTCGGTCCTGGCGAAGATTCAGGAAGGAACGGCTTACGGGCCGGTCTTCCACGAGGTGCTCTGGGAGGACCGCTCCGAATCCGGTGTGTGGCTCCTGGTCTACGGCGCTTCTTCATCAGACGTCTCCTCGCTGGTTGCGACACTCGGCGGGCGCGTGGTGAACTTCAATGAATCCACTGTTGAGGGGGCGACTGTGCAAGAAAGGCTTCAAGCGCTTGAGGCGAAGATCCGGGATCTCAGCGAAGAAAGAGACGGGATTATCGCCGAAGACCGGCAGCTTTCCGCCTCCATGATGGACGTCATGGCCTTAATTGACTACTACCTGGACAAAGAGAACCTGGAACGGTTGGGCCAGAGCGTGGCGAGAACCGCTTTCACCCTGGTCATCGAAGGCTATGTGAGAGCGAAAGACCTCCATGAACTCGAAAGTGGGCTCAAGGAGTTCACCGAGATGGAACTGGTGGCAGAAGACCCTTCTCCCGGCGACGACGTCCCCGTCCTTCTCGAGAACCACCCGATCATAGCGCCGTTTGAGGTCATCACCAACATTTTCGGCTTTCCCAAGTACGACGAGATCGACCCAACCCCCTTCTTGGCGCCGTTTTTCTGGCTGTTTTTCGGGATATGTTTGGGAGACGCCGTTTACGGGATACTTCTCACCATCGGGTCTTGGTGGTTCATAAAGAGCCAGGGACTCAAGTATCCGGCAGACAAGCTGCCTCGCCTCCTTATGTATTCGGGAATCTCTACCTTGCTCGCCGGAGCGGCGACCAACAGCTGGATGGCGGACCTCGTCTCGGTTTTCTTGCCGGGCACGGCCATCGAGCGGCTACTCTCACGTATCGCCCTCATCAACCCGATTGAGGACCCGCTTACCATGATGCTGGTTTCGTTCGGTTTCGGCATTATCCACGTATGGGTCGGGATCGGAGTGAAGATGCTGAGCAGCTTCAGGCAAGGCGAATATGCGGACGGCATATGGTCATCCGGTTCGTGGCTCGTGTTCCTACCCGGACTCGTCCTCTGGGTGCTTTCTAAGGCAGGCATGATCGGAGGACCGATCCCCTTTTACATCATGGTCATTGGGGCTCTCATGGTCATGTACGGCGCGTCGAGGGGCCAGAAGAACATACTCCTCAAACCGTTCTCGGGACTCTACGGCCTCTACGGTATAGTGTCGTACTTCTCCGACACTCTTTCCTACTCGAGGCTCCTGGCTCTCGGCCTGGCCAGCGCCATTATCGGTGTCGTAGTTAACAAGATATCCCAGCTCGTGTCGAGCATGATCCCATACGTCGGCTGGGTTATGGTGCCCGTGATCTTGGCCGGAGGACATATCTTCAATCTCGTAATCAACGTCCTCGGGAGCTTCATACACGCCGGACGTCTTCAGTTTGTCGAGTTCTTCACCAAGTTTTTCGAGGGGGGAGGTACACCGTTCAGGCCTCTTAAGCGCGTGAGCGAGAATGTGTCAGTTCAAGCTGTTGATTAAGGAATGAGCAAAAGTCAGGAGGGGTCGGATTTGTTCGGAGGTAATGCTAACGTCTGGTTCGCAGCAGGGATGGCCATAATTCTGATGGCCCTTGCGATAGGAGTGTTCTTTGGTCCCGCGTTGGGCGGGAACGGCCTTGCCCTCGTCGGAGCAGGCATCGCGGTTTTTGTGAGCGGAATCGGGTCGATCATCGGTACCGGGATAACCGGGGAAAAGGCCGCGGCGATCACTTCTGAGGATCCCGAGAAGTTCGGGCGTCTCCTGCTGCTCCAGGCTCTTCCGGGCACCCAGGGCATTTACGGGTTCCTAGTCGGATTCTTGGCCATCTTTAAGATGGGCGGGTTCTCCGGCGTTCTCACGCTGGACATCGCTCAGGGATGGCAGTTTATTTTCGCGTGCCTACCGGTCGCGATCTCGTGCCTCCTTTCCGGCATCTGGCAGGCCAAGGTTTCCCTCGCCGGCATGGATATCGTGGTGAAGCACCCCGAGGAATCGGGTAAAGCCCTCATCATGCCCGCTATGGTTGAGACCTACGCGGTTCTCGGACTCCTTGCGTCGGTCCTCTTGATCATGTTCGCGATCAAGGTTTAGGGGGCCGTCTCGATGCCTCTTGAGGATATCCTGAGCACGATACGGAACCGTGCGGAGGAAACCGCGAAGGAGATCTTGGATGATGCCAACACCCGCGCCCGGCGGCGTATTGACGCGGTACGCGCCGAGGCCCAGGAGCGCGCGGCGAGTATCATAAGTGTCGCGGAGGCCGAAGCCGCGAAGATCGAGGCCGCCGCGAAGACGAGAGCCGCTGCCAGGCGGAGGCAGGCCATCCTCAGGGAGAAACAGTCGCTGGTCGAAGGCGCCTTTGCCAAGGCGGGAGAGGCTTTGGCCTCCATGCCCGCCGGAGAGTACAGAGAACTCATGCTGGACTCTCTGGCCCGTTCCGCCCAAGGTGACGAAACCGTGGTCCTGGGCCCTGAAGACCGTGAGCGGCTCGGCCCAGACTTTGCCGCGGAACTGCACAAGAGATTGTCTTCCATGGGCAAAGGGACAGGTGTGAACTTGGAGTTCGCCGCGAGTTCCCTTGGGGGCGGATATATCCTAAGGAGCGGCGGCGTTTCGCTTAACAGTACATTCCCTGCCCTGGTGAAGAGATTTGAGGACGAACTGGAGATCGAGGTGGCCAAGAAGCTCTTTGGAGAAGGAGAGTAAGAAGGCCGCCCATGCCAAAGGTGGGTAGACGTTGAACGAATTCGCTTGGGCCAGTGCCGTTGGCCATATAAGAGTGAGGGAGAGGGAGATCCTGTCTCGCTCCGACCTCATGCGACTTGTTGAGGCCGGAGACTTGGAGCGCGCCCTCCTCGGCCTTCGTGATACGTACTACGGTCCGTTCGTCGCTTCGACCGGTCCGTCCGACCACGGAAGCGCTCTGGTCGCGGCGCTCTCTGAGGCCTACAAGTATGCCCTCCAGATCTCTCCCGAACCCATGATCATCGTTGCCTACCGGGCGCGAAACGATTTCCACAACTTGAAAGTGCGGGCGAAATTGGTTCAGCTTGGTGTTCCGTTGGATAAGGAAGCCCTTTCATCTATGGGCAATTTCGACCCGAGCCTAGACCCGGGTGAGGTCTCTCTCGAAGCCGCGAAGATCTTTGGTCTCTCGATTAACAAGAAAGAGGTCGCTTTCTTCTGCGGCGCGCTGGGACAAACCTATGCCCAAGCCGTCAAGCTGATTGAAGAAAACCGCGCGAGCACCCAGGAAGGGCTTCTCTCCCTGAGGGTCGACAGCCTTATTGACCGCGGATACTATGCTTGGTTTTCCAAGGTGTTCAAGAGGTACGGGTATCCGGGACTGAGGGGATTCCAAAGGGCCGAAGTCGACCTTCTGAACCTGCGCATGTCCTTGCGCGGGCTCAGGATGGGTCTCGACCCGGCAGTGTTCCAGGAAGCCCTGCTCCCCGGAGGAGATATCCCTCCCGAGAAGATTCTCGGCGCCTACAGGGGCGGTCTCGCGGGCATCCACTCGGCGTTTAGGGGTACACCGTGGAGCGACCTGGCGGCTACAGGAGCACAGACGGCGGAGAAGGGAGAGTCCCTCACCAAGTGGGAAAGGGCTTGTGACAACACCCTGATGGGGGTAATAAAGTCGGCAAGATACTACTCCATCGGTCCTGAGCCGGTATTCGGGTACCTTTTCGCCAAGGAAACCGAAGTCAAGAACCTTAGGGTGATCCTATCGGGAAAACAGTCCGACCTGCCCGGGCAGGAGATAGCCGAGAGGTTGCGTGAGCCTTATGTCTAAAGTGGCTGTCTTGGGTCAAAGAGATGCGGTGCTCGGGTTCAAAGCCTCAGGTGCCGTTGCCTTTTCGGCGGACGATGTCCACGAGGCCCGGGAAAAACTGGGCAAGATTCTAGAAGGTGATTTCGCTGTGCTCCTCGTGACCGAGGAGATTGCCGAGATGCTGAAAGAAGAGCTCCAGCCGCTCTATGAGAAGCCGAAACCGGTTGTCACGATACTGCCAGATGCCAGGCGGCCGAGAGGGCTGGGGATGGAGCTTCTGAAGAAAAGAGTCGAGCGGGCAGTTGGAGCAAACATCCTGCTCAAGGGAGAGGAATGATGCGGCTGTGTCTACTAGCCAGGTGAAAGGACAGATTACGAAAGTATCCGGGCCCCTGGTGATAGCCTCGGGCATGGCCGGCTCCCGCATGTATGACGTGGTGCGAGTCGGGACCATGGGGGTCGTTGGAGAGATTATCGAGCTTAGGGGCGATACCGCTTCCATTCAGGTCTACGAGGAGACTTCCGGAGTAGGCCCCTGGGAGCCGGTGGTTTCAACCGCCGCGCCTCTTTCCGTAGAGCTCGGACCCGGCCTTATAGGTGCTATTTATGACGGAATCCAAAGGCCCCTCAACGTCATCGCCAATATGGCCGGAAGCTATATAGCGAGAGGCCTTGAGGTCCCCGGACTTGACCACGAGAAGAAGTGGCACTTCGTGCCCAGAGTGAAACCGGGCGACAAGGTATCGGCAGGCACGATCCTCGGCGTCGTACAGGAGACTCCTCTTGTCGAGCACAGGGTGATGGTACCTCCGTCGGTGCCCGATGCCATTGTGAAGAGCATCAGCGAAGGCGATTACACGGTCGTCGAGACCGTTGCCGTACTGGAAGCCGGCGGGCGCGAGATTCCCGTAACCATGCTGCAGAAGTGGCCTGTCCGCGAGTCCAGGCCGGTCAAGGAGAAGCTCCCGCCCAAAGAGCAGCTCGTGACGGGACAGAGGGTCATCGACGCCTTCTTCCCCATAGCCAAGGGTGGCACGGCCTGCGTCCCCGGCCCTTTCGGGAGCGGGAAAACGGTAATCCAGCACCAGCTGGCCAAGTGGGCCAACGCCGACATCATTGTCTACATTGGTTGCGGCGAGCGCGGAAACGAGATGACCGACGTTCTCCTCGAGTTCCCCGAGCTCAAAGACCCGCGCAGCGGCAGGCCCCTCATGGAGCGTACCGTGCTTGTGGCAAACACTTCGAACATGCCGGTTGCGGCGCGTGAGGCATCGATTTACACGGGTATCACCATCGCCGAGTACTACCGCGATATGGGGTACGACGTGGCCATCATGGCCGACTCTACATCCCGCTGGGCGGAAGCCATGCGTGAGATCTCGGGCCGTCTGGAAGAGATGCCCGGCGAAGAAGGATACCCTGCTTACTTGGGTTCGAGGCTCGCGGAGTTCTACGAGAGGGCCGGACGGGTCAGGGTGCTTGGCCAGGGCGATACCGAAGGCGCGCTGTCAGTTATCGGCGCGGTCTCGCCCCAGGGCGGTGACCTCTCTGAGCCCGTCACCCAGGCTACCTTGCGTATAGTTAAGGTCTTCTGGGGTCTCGATGACAGGCTTGCGGCGAGAAAGCACTTCCCGGCGATCAACTGGTTGACCAGTTACTCGCTGTATACTGAAAGACTCGATGAGTATTTCAGGGCCAGTGCAGGGCCCGATTTTCCCGAGATGCGCGACGAAGCGATGTCCATCCTCCAGCAGGAAGCCGAGCTGTCGGAGATCGTGCGACTGGTCGGTATCGATTCGCTGTCGCCTAGGCAGAGGATGATCTTGGACACCGCCAAGTCGCTGCGCGAGGACTTCTTGTACCAGAGCGCATTCCATGAGGTGGACACTTACTGCTCCCAGAAGAAGCAGTACGGCATATTGCAGGCTATCCTGACGCTGCACCACAAGGCGCTTCAGGCACTGGATGAAGGAGTCCGTGTCGAGCGGATAACTTCTCTGCCGGTTAAGGAGCAGATAGCCAGAGCGCGCGTTACGCCCGAAGAAGAATGGGATGCTGTCCACCAGAGGATTATGGCTGCTATTTCGGCGGAGATTGAGGCGGAAACCGCAGGCGTTAAGGACAGGAGATAAGAGAAGGCATTGGGGGAATTTGGGATGCCGTTGGAGTACACGACCATATCAGAAATATCAGGGCCACTCGTAGTGGTGGAGCAGGTCCGGGAGGTCCACTACGATGAGCTCGTTGAGGTAGAGACGAGGGACGGCCAGATCCGGCGCGGACGCGTCTTGGAGGCCTCTACCGGTAGAGCTCTTGTCCAGATATTCGAAGGGACTTCAGGGCTGGACGTTACGGGATCCCGCGTGAGATTCCTTGGGAAGGTGCTTGAGATCCCCGTATCTCCTGACATCCTGGGAAGGATCTTCGATGGAGCGGGAAACCCCATCGACGGGGGGCCAAAGATTATCCCCGAAAAGAGGCTGGACATTAACGGCAGCCCCATCAACCCGTTTGCCCGGGCATATCCCTCTGAGTTCATCCAGACGGGCATCTCGGGCATCGACTGTATGAACCCGCTGGTCCGTGGCCAGAAGCTCCCCGTCTTCTCAGGTGCGGGTCTTCCCCATGCCCAGCTTGCGGCGCAAATCGCTCGCCAGGCGACGGTCCTTACGGGGAGCGAGCCTTTTGCGGTTGTCTTCGCCGCCATGGGCATTACGTTCGAAGAAGCCGATTACTTCATGACCGATTTCCGCCGGACGGGCGCCATCGACAGGGCAGTGCTCTTCATAAACCTTGCCAACGACCCGGTTATCGAGCGAATCGCGACTCCGCGTATGGCGCTTACCGTTGCCGAGTATCTCGCGTTTGAGCGCGATATGCACGTGCTCGTAATCCTCACCGACATGACGAACTATGCCGAGGCGCTCCGCGAGGTTTCCGCTGCGCGTAAGGAGGTGCCGGGTCGTCGCGGGTATCCGGGTTATATGTACACCGACCTCTCGCAAATTTACGAGCGTGCAGGCCGGATACAGGGCAAAAAGGGTTCGATCACCCAGATCCCGATTTTGACCATGCCGGAAGATGACAAGACCCACCCGATCCCCGACCTTACGGGTTACATCACCGAGGGTCAGATCATCTTGTCGAGAGACCTTCATAAGAAGGGCATCTACCCGCCCATCAATATCTCAATATCCCTTTCACGACTAAAGGACAAAGGTATCGGAAAGGACAAGACTCGCGAAGACCACGCAGACGTCTTGAACCAGCTATCGGATGCTTACGACCGCGGCAGAGAGGCGCGCGAGCTCTCGGTCGTGTTGGGCGAAGCTGCTCTCAGCGAAACAGACAAGCTGTTCCTTAAGTTCGCCGATGAGTTTGAAGCCAGGTTCGTGAAACAGGGGGCCAACGAAAACAGACCCATAGCCCAAACCCTGGATATCGGTTGGGACCTCATGACCATGCTGCCCAGAAGCGAACTCAAGCGTATTTCCGACAGAAACGCCGAGAAGTACCTGAAACCCAGGATATCCGAAGGCGCCGCCCCGGCGGCCGAATAGGAAGGAGACGGGGCTTTGGAACTCAGGGTTAGCGCTACCCGTCAGGAGCTCACGAGGCTGAAGAACCGGGTCAAGATGGCCGCCCGGGGCCACAGGCTCCTCAAGGATAAGCGGGACCAGCTCATGAAGGAGTTCATGGCCATCGTTCATGAGAACCAGCGGCTTCGCAGGGAGCTGGAGAAGAGGTTGGGCGCCGCATACAAGAGTTTCGCCCAGGCGAGGGCGCTTCTCAGCCCGCCGGTCCTAGAGGAGGCGCTCATGGCGTCAAGCGGGCCCGAAGAGGTGTCCATCAGCTACAGGCGCATCATGAACGTCGTGGTGCCCGAGATGGAGATCCGTAGGGCCGGGGAAGAAGGAGAAGGCAACGCGCAAGGCACAGCGCCGGGAGCGGAGTCAGAAGCAGCGCCGGCCGAGGAATCGAGCGGACGCTCAATAAACCTAAGTATTCCGCCTTACGGGCTGGCATCAACTTCTTCCGATTTGGATGACGCGATCAAGGAGTTTCAGGGCATACTTCCCCTGCTTGTGAAGCTATCGGAAGTTGAACGTAAAATCCAGCTTTTGGCCGATGAGATAGAGAGGACCAGAAGAAGGGTAAACGCCCTGGAATATATACTCATCCCTGAGCTGGAAGCCGCCGTCAAAAGCGTTGAAATGCGCCTTGAGGAAATGGACCGGGCCAACGCGTCCAGGCTCATGAAGGTCAAGGATATCGTAAGGGCTCACTGAAAGCGCTAAAGCACTACCGAAAGCACCGCCGAATGGCGCGGGCACTTGACATCCGGCCGTCGGACTGAACCCAGTGACGAGTGGTTGGAATGCTAATAGGACACCATGTTTTCCGGGCATCAAGGCAAGATCCAAAGTAGACACTACAAGATAGAACAATAGACGCACGAATTCTATGTTGGGAGGACCCGGGACCGCTTTTCGAAAGTTGGTTTATTGCGATAAGTGTTCTGCGGGGCTGAATGGAAGTTACCAAAGCCGGGAATGAACTTTCTGGAATGAAGTTCCAATCACGAGCCTCATGGGCTGAACGAGGGAGCCGGGTACTTTGAGCTTGGTCATTAAAGGTGGCAAACCCCTAAGGGGAACAGTAAGGTGCGACGGAGCCAAGAACGCCGCCCTGCCAATCATGGCGGGTGCGATCTTGTCAGAGGATATTTCCATTATCGATAACGTGCCGCATCTCCGGGACGTGGAGACCATGTCCAATGTACTCAGGTCCATCGGAGTTTCGGTGCGAGTAACCGGTAATTCTGTCTTGATAAACCCCGGCAAGCGGCTGCGAAACGAAGCTCCTTATGACCTTGTGAGGATGATGCGCGCTTCTTTCTTGATCATGGGGCCTCTCCTCGTACGTTTGGGCGTTGCCTCAGTGCCTTTGCCCGGAGGGTGCGCCATAGGCCAAAGGCCGGTGGATCTTCACCTCAAGGGGTTCCAAGCAATGGGTGCCCAGATCTCCGTGGAAGGCGGCTTCGTGAGAGCCCGAGCCGAGAAACTCAGGGGAGCCGAGATCTATCTCGACATCCCTTCGGTCGGCGCGACGGAGAACATCATGATGGCCGCGGTTGGCGCCGAGGGAGTCACGGTTATAGAGAACGCCGCGCAAGAACCCGAGATTGTCGACCTCGCCAACTTCTTGAATTCAATGGGAGCCGAGGTTACCGGAGCAGGTACTTCCCGCATCAAGGTGGAGGGCGTCAAGAAACTTAGCGGCACCCGCTACAACATTATCCCTGATAGGATCGAAGCTTCCACCTTCCTCATTGCCGGGGCCATCACGCGGGGCAAAGTGATGGTAGAGAACGTGATACCGACCCATATCAGGTCGGTCCTTGCGAAGCTCAAAGAGAGCGGCGCCTACTTGCTCGAAGGCTCCAGGTCGGTTGAAATAGAGATGCCCGAGAGGCCGACCCCGGTCAACATCAAGACACTTCCCTACCCGGGATTTCCCACCGATGTACAAGCTCCTTTTATGTCGCTCCTGGCTATTGGGCAGGGTACGAGCCTGATATCGGAGACGGTTTTCGAAAACAGGTTTAACCACGCCGAAGAGCTCATCCGCATGGGCGCCAAAATCAAGATTGAGGACTCAAATGCTATCGTTGAGGGAGTGCCGAAACTGAGCGGCGCTTCTCTCCAAGCCACTGACCTCCGGGCCGGGGCTTGTCTGGCATTGGCTGCTCTTGCTGCCGAGGGTCAGAGCGAGATCTTCGGTACCGAGCACATATACCGGGGCTACAGCGATTTCGCCACGAAACTGCGTCTTCTCGGCGCGGACATCGAGGAGATCGGCATTCCGAAAGTTGCTTACTCGGAACGGTAAGAACATGGACGCTGAGCCAACTCATTTCAGCAACAAGGTTCTTGCAGGCCTGAGATAGGGTCGAGTTGGAGTACCTCTTGAGTAGATCCCGGCCCTGCTCCGTCAATGAGCAACAAAGCGCGCCACCCTGGCCCACTTGCTTCTCCTCGGTTACAAACCCAAATGCCTTCATTTCTTCAATCTCGTTGGCTAGTTGTTCAGAGAAGGGGCCGTATAGGTGATACCTGAACACCTCGGTGAAGGGCCATCCTCTTTGCTGAGCAAGGAAAACTAGTTTCTGTAACTTCTTCCGACCGGCAACGCTCCCTCCTGCTACGTCAATGAGTCTAAGCACCTCGGCGTAGCTCTCAAACATACTAGAACCCCCCTACCTCAATCTTTTCCGCAAGTTCTCACGGCATACTTCATCGGGAACATACACGCGAACCTTGGTTATCCATTGGCTGGCCACTGACCTCACAGCGGCAGAGACCTTCGATATTTCCACGTACTTCCCAGCCGAACGGTCCCACGCTAAAATGGGGCAAACCGACTATGGTCTCCTCCATGATATGTCAGTGACGTAACGCCTAACTGCCGAATGCGTCTCAATCGCTGAAACTCCTTGGTGTCGACAATCGCAAGCAATGTATCTCGCGGCAGTTCGATGAAACCATGAACCGGATCTCGAAATATCTTGGGTTGGGAGGTTAGTGCCACTTCATCTCCTGCCCAAGGGAATTCTGTCTCTCAACTAAGACTCCCTTCTGCTCGAGTCCGAAGTATCAATATTACGAACGGATGTGTTCCGTGAATCATCCCCGGACAAGTCCTAGAGCTCAAGGAGTCATAATCGCCCCTTATCAGCAATATTATCAAGCGTCACGAGGAGGTACGGCGCTTGAGACGGATCCTTTACTTCCTTCTATTTGTCCTTGGCGTGTATCTGGGGCTACCCGGACCTCGTCCCCAGGGACCTGTGTTCCCGACCCGGCCGCAAGGAGACGACCCCATCCTCCGTATTGACGTCTACTATGCCGAGAAGGGAACCGTCGTAAGGCTGGACTTGGAAGAGTACGTGAAAGGGGTTGTGGCTTGCGAGATGCCTGCTTCGGCCGGCCTCGAAGCCCTTAAAGCCCAGGCTGTGCTGGCTCGGACTTACGCCTCGCGCAAAATGCGGATCCTCGGAGGTAGTCCAACGCGCCAGGACGCCGACGTGACTTCGGATTACCGCCAGGACCAGGCGTGGGCGCCGGTGGAAGTGCTAAAGGAGCGATGGGGCGCTGTGGGCTGGTGGCTGAACTGGCCCAAGATTGAGAGGGCCGTTGAGGAGACCCGCGGACTCATCCTCACGTACAACGCTTCTCCGGCAGAAGTGGTGTTCCATTCAACGTGCGGAGGCAGGACGGAGGCGGCAAAGGATGTATGGATCAAGGACGTGCCCTACCTCCAAAGCATCCCTTGTGATTTTTGCAGCCACTCGCCCTACTACAACCCCCAAACGGTGACAATATCCCTGTCGCAGGTCTCCTCCGCCTTGGGATCTCTCGGCGTGTCTGTGCCCGTTTCCACGCTTGCATCAGGTGGCTTTCCGGTTGTCTCCCAGGTGTCGCCAACCGGAAGGATCAAGGAAGTGCTTGTCGGCGGAGAACGTATCCGCGGCCTTGAGTTCAGGATGGCCCTGGGGCTCCGTTCCACCAACCTATCCTGGACCATCCGCGGGAACAACGCCGTCTTTCAGGTCAAAGGATACGGACACGGCGTAGGGATGTGTCAATACGGAGCCGACGGCATGGCCAAACAAGGCCGCAACTACAGCGAAATCCTCAGTTACTACTTCCCCGGCACTAAGATCACCGCCATATTCGAAGAATAATTACTGTTGGCAGTCATAGTTGTGGAAGGGACCCTGCATGGCCTGAGTCCGGTTGTGGGACCACTGATCCTCCTGGTTACCCGCCTCATCCTGTGCCCTCAAATGTTGCAGGGAATATAGAGGTGAGGATCGTAAGGAAGACGTGGGATGCTTGAGCAGCCGGCAAACTACCCGACGGATCGGTTGCTGTGACCCTAAGACAGCCGTGGCGGGGCGCGAATCCGCCTCTCCATCGGCAGCGATGACCGACCCGACGTGGTAGTGCTGGACGAAGATGGGAAGACGGTTTGGAGTCTCCGTGGATAGCGACCTAACAGAGCGACTTGTACCGGACATCGACGCAGTCCACTGCTCAGGCTCATGGAATGGAAAGGTAGGGCCGGATAGTGATGGTCAAAGACTTCGTTGTAACGCTTTCTCCAGAAGAAGCAGCTTCAGCGATCATCGAGGCTCTGGTGTCGCATGAAGAACCGGTATTCTACCTTTTAGAACATCCGGTAATGTTGGTGGATAATCACCGGATCCAGTGCTCCTCTGGCGTCATTATCACCTTGGTCTTGGCCAAATGGTTTGTAAGAACAGGTGATTATGTAAATGTAGTCGTAGTGCTGAGCAATCTGACGGGTGGCTCCACGACAGTGCATTTGTGTACGGGTAGATTCAGGCGATGGTTTCGAGACGTAGATTTTGGTGCCGCCAAAACTATGGTCGGAATGGTGGAGAGCGTGCTGGAAAGATACAAACTTGACTGAATCTGCTCTTGAGACTAACAACATGCCTCCCAATTCTTTCTGCGCATCAACGCACTCGAACGAAAGCCGCTTGTCTTCGTTAAACGATTTCACTAGCGGTTCGATCCTCACACTTGATACGCAAGTTGTGGAACGTGGGAATGGCATACAGAGCCTGCCTCATAGCGCCTTCACCATTATCAAGCACGGGTTTTGTTCATTCCACAGAGTCGGAAATACCCCAAGTTTGGAAAAACCCAAGGACTTGTAAAAAGCCACGGTCTGATCGTACTCCGGATAGCGCCCTTCTTCTACCGTCTTCACGTGCAAGTACTTGTACTTCTCTCTTGCGTACGCCTCCAGCGCGAGATACAGCTTAGTTCCAATGCCTCTCCTGTGGTAGGCCTTCTTGACCCCCATGCAATGTATCTCGCCGGTTTCCGGGCTGCTTTCACTTAGGGTGATAAACCCGACTACTTCTTGACCAATCGTCGCTGCCCACAGGGGCAGACCCTTTGATTCCTCGATGAATGCCTTGGTGCTGTCAGGAAGCCCAAACCAGTCCGGCAAGTCCAAGAGCACTTCTGACGCTATCGTTGCCTTTTCCTCTGGGTCTTGAATCTTTGCGATACTGAGACAGTCTTGCATGTAAGTTCCTCCCAAGAGAGATAACCAGCGTCGCTTGAGACTGTCAAGTCTTTCACCAGGCCATCATGCCGGAAGCCGGCGGAAACTTAAATCCGGTACAATATGTGAAGGGCGTCATCTCACTTGTTTTCGGCATCACCTTCGGCATAAAGCTCATGGAAAAAGGGGAAAAAGGCGCCGAGAAGCTTTACCGGGGACTTGCGGACCGGCTTCCGGAGTTTAAGCGGATAGCCGAGGAAGAAGACAGCCACGAGAGAGACTTGGTGGGGATAATCGAGGAGGAACGCCTTCAGTTTGTCGGCTCCATGGTCCTCGGCCTAAACGATGCCCTGGTAGAACTCACCGGAACTCTGGCCGGTCTTACATTCGCCCTCAAGGACACTCGCCTTATAGCCCTCGCCGGTCTCATAACCGGTATAGCCGCTTCACTCTCCATGGCGGCCTCCGAGTACCTTTCGGCCAGGACCGAGGAGGATAACGCCCGCGCCCTGAAGTCGGCGCTTTATACAGGAGGCGCCTATGTGTTTACTGTCGCGTGCCTCGTCCTGCCCTATCTCGTGATCTCAGATTACATCCTGAGCCTTACGTTTACGATTCTCGCGGCAATACTAATAATACTCGTCTTTACCTTCTACATCTCGGTGGCCAAAGATCTCCCCCTCAAGGAGAGATTCCTCGAAATGGCCGGCATAAGCCTCGGGGTGGCCGGTATTTCCTTCGTCATCGGGCACTTCATCAGGCTATTCCTTGGGGTCGATGTTTGAGTACTTCTCCCCGCCCCTAAGTGCCTGAAGGTGCCATGGAAGGAAACCGATGGTCCGCGGCAAAGTACATTGAGACAAAGTCTGCCCGAGTCTTCTTGAGGTAGGGCTTTACTTGATCCAGTATGGGATGCTCTTCTTTAGCGGCACCTTTATCGATGTCTTCAGTTTGCCGGTGCCATTCCGGGCCCTCGGCCTGGCCTTTCCCACCACTTGGGCCAACATTATCGCTCAGAGCCTGGCACCGTCTCCACGACTCTACGCCGGACTCCTCGGTGTATCCACCGGCTATATCATCTTTGGCCGTGTCTTGTTTGGGATTACGGAGAAGAGAGCTCGTAAGGCTGGCCTGCTATTCAGAGAATAGAGAATCATCCCCAGGCTCATTCGTTGAAACTAGACTCCCCTCCGGCTCCGACTCATGTCCGGCTTTCTGCGCATAGTTCCCCCAGATTATGGCAACCATACCGGCTGGGGAGGTATCTCAATGGACAGCAACGGTTCATCCCGGAACGGTTCGCCGGAGAATGAGTTGCCGCAGGACAGCTCGACCGGCTCGACCCGAGATGGTTTGTCCGGGAGCTCATCATCTCGCTATAGCACTTCGCGGCGGTACAGAAGGCGTGCCAACGCCGAGCGCAACTGGCAAGTAGTCCTTCGCGCAGCGATTATCGGAGCGTACTGTCTTGTTCTCCTTATCGCAGGTCTGTACCTAGGCCACAAGGGCAGGGAACGGCCCGAACCCGATCGGGCTACGCTTATTGACGCACCTCAAGTTCAGGACCCCGCGACCTATGCAAACGCGGAGGAACCGCTTGATGGTCTGCCGGATCCGACTGCTCATCCCGTTACGGCTACGGCTGCTACGGAGCCCTCCGGCTCGGAGGAGACTCAGCCTCAACCCGCGGGCCAGAGCGGTCAGAATGATTCAGCGACCCACGAGAGTTCAATGACCGGGGAAGAGGAAGGCCATGACGACACAGACAACACAGAGGGCCTATATGCAGACGACACCTCGATGCCCGCTGCGGCTGGACCGAGGGAAACACCTAGTTGGCCCGTTCAGGGAGAGGTCGTGGGCGAACCCGGATGGGTCTTCTCAGAGTACCTAAACGAGTGGCGGTATCTTCCCGGAGTGGAGATCGCCGTGGACCCCGGTACCCTTGTAGTTGCGTCGATGTCGGGCACCGTGAAGTCGGTTACCAATGACCCAGACCTTGGAACGGTAGTGACCTTGGAGCACCCGGACGGTACCACGACTGAATACGGACGGCTTTCTGGGTGCATCTTAGGCGTTGGTGACACAGTGAAGCAGGGTGAGGAGATCGCTCGAACGGACGGCACAACGTTTTACTTCGCCGCCAAGGTAAACGACGAGGCTGTCATGGTGACGAAGTACTTGACGCCATAGAAACGCAGCCGAATCGCCGTACCGCGCTACCCAACGAGCGCTTCGGCCGCTCCGTGATTTCAGGCGGTTCGAAGCATGGCCCCTTGCCCATCGCCACTCTGTTTCGCCACACTGTGAGGTTTGCGCTTCACCGACCGAATTAACTCAGCACTAGAGCATAGACATATTAGCGTAAGACGCAGCGAGGGGGCCCTGCCATGAACGACGTAATTTGGAAGCGTGCGATTGAGATAGGCGAATTCATAGGTCAGACCCACGCCACGGTTCGGGAGACCGCGCGTTCGTTCGGCGTGTCTAAGAGCACTGTCCATAAGGATGTTACCGACCGGCTGCCCAAGATCCGCCCGCAACTGGCCAAGCTGGTCCGAGAGGTTCTTGACATGAATAAAGCAGAACGCCACATAAGAGGGGGTGAAGCCACGAGGAGGAAGTATCAAGCCGAACAGGCCGAACAAGCGCTCTAACAAGCCCTTTAACAATTACTGCAACAACCCTCTAACGGCACTCCAAGAGAACGACGATATAGCCCGGGGAAGCCACCTGCTGGTTCTTCGGGCCTTCGATTCTTGAGGAGTGCATACCCATGGGTAGACAGGTCGGCATCGATCTGGGGACCTGTTCGGTCCTTGTTTTCGTGCGAGGCTTGGGAATCGTAACGAGAGAACCTTCCGTTGTCGCAAAAGAAGTGTCCACGAACAAGATCATCGCAGTCGGTAATGAGGCCAAAAGGATGCTGGGACGGACTCCCGGCACCATTGTGACGGTGCGCCCCTTGAGAGGCGGAGTCATCACCGACTACGACGTGACTTTGGCCATGCTTCGTCATTTCGTAAAGCAAAGCGTTCCGTGGTTTCCACCGGTCAAGCCCGAGCTCCTGATAGCCGTGCCTGCGTCAATCACCCATGTTGAACGGAGGGCAGTCCTCCAGGCCGGCAAAGAAGCCGGAGGCGGCAAGGTGCATATCCTCGAGGAACCGGTCCTGGCGGCCTTGGGCGCCGGGCTGGATATCGACGGCCCTTCGGGCCACATGATCGTGGATATTGGCGGAGGCACCACCGACATAGCCGTCTTGTCTATGCGCGAAATGGTGACCCAGACCTCGACCAGGGTCGGCGGAGATGCGCTTGACGATGCCATCGTCCGCTACGTCCGCCGGGAGTACAACCTCATAATCGGCGAGCAGACCGCCGAGAGGGCTAAGATGGCCGTGGGCTCGGCGTTTCCCACTGAAAAGAGCGAAGTTGAGATAAGGGGTCGTGACCTGGTCACAGGGATGCCGCGAAGTCTGGTGCTCGACTCATGGGGAGTGCGCGAAGCCATGAGCGATCCTCTGGCCACAATAGCACATGCGGTCCGGAGCGTTCTGGACAAGACGCCGCCCGAGCTTCTCGGTGACATCATCGAGCGAGGTATAGTGCTGACCGGTGGCGGGGCCCTGCTCAAAGGCATAGACGAGTTCATCCGGCGCGAGACCGGTGTGGCCGTCCACGTTGCCGAGGACCCTGTATCTTGCGTTGCCGCCGGCACCAAGACGGCCCTGGAACGCCTGGATGTCTACGGAGGAAAGCACAGGAAGACCGGCAGAGATTAGTCACGCCCCCACCTTTTCCGTGCCGGACAGGAGATTCGGGAGAGCACGGAGCTCAGGAGATCGCAAAGCAGAGTTTCATGCTAAACGATCAGTTCTATTCCGGTCGATCCCTAGCTCAACTCTTCTCGCGAACCTCCGATATCTAGGTGGGGGGAGAGATATCGATGCTTCGAGGCATCATTTCGGGCGTCACTGCGATGCGTGCCCAGGTTACAAACCAAGAAGTAATTGCAAACAATCTGGCTAATGTAAACACCGCTGCGTACAACAAAGACACGACCGTGTTTTCGAGCTTCCGCGACGTCCTGACCATGATGTTTCGCGGAAACGACTTCCCGCAGGCTATAGGCGGGATGTCTTCGGGTTCTGTTGTTCACGATGTGCAGACAGTGCGGTCCGTGGGACCAATTGAGAATACCGGTGGACTGATGGACGTCGCCCTCCCGGGCGGCGTCTATTTTGCAGTGGAGACGCCTTCGGGCACTCGGTACACCAGGCGTGGAGACTTTGAGATGTCAGCCGATGGGTACCTTACCCTGGGTGGATACCGGGTGTTGGGCCGCGGCGGCCCGATCCAGGTAAATGAGTACAGGACAAGGGCCATTAGGGAAGACGGGGCGGTCACTTGTGACGGTCAGGTGGTAGACACTCTGAACGCCTACGCATTTGCCGACGAAAGCGCCCTCGCCAAGGAGGGGACATCGCTCTATAACGCAGGCAACACCACGCCCGTGCTTCTGGATAATCCGGTGCTCCTCACCGGGGCTCTGGAGAAGTCCTCGGTTGACCCGGTAACCGAAATGGTGAACCTGATAGCAACAATGCGCGCCTACGAGGCAGCGCAGAAAGCCATTCAATCCCACGACGAGACTCTCGGCATGGCGGTCGAGAGAGTAGGGCGCGTCTAAGGGACGAAACGGGGGATAGAACATGCTGAGAGCACTATGGACAGGGGCTACGGGGATGACCTCCCAACAGCTCCTCATTGACACAATATCCAACAACCTTGCCAACGTGAACACAACCGGGTTCAAGAGACAGAGAATCCAGTTCCAAGACCTTTATTACGAGAACATACACGTCGGGATCTCCTCCAGCGCCGAAGTGGGAAGCGGTTCCCGCGTCGTAGCCACCGACAGGAGCTTCCGGCAGGGCAACCTGGAACCCACCAACGACCCGCTGTCGGTAGCCATAGAGGGACCTGGGTTCTTCACCGTTGAGACTGTGACCGGTACGGCGTATACCAGAGACGGGTCTTTCAGGTTGGATGCCCAGGGACGTCTGGTGAACGCCTCCGGGTATGTTGTCACCTCGGACGGAACGGCCATTGAGATCCCCAGGAACGCTACCGACCTTGGGATTTCCGAAAACGGCGTAATCTTCGGCAGGGTCGACGGAGTGTTTGAGGAATTCGGCCGACTCCAGATAGCGGTATTCGCCAACCCGCAGGGCCTGGAAGCTACGGGAGGCAACTTGTTCAGAGTCACTCCCATGTCCGGTGAACCGGAGCTCCTTACCCCGGGAGAGGACGGGGCAGGTATCCTGCGAGGCGGCTACATAGAGACGTCTAACGTTGAAATCGTGACCGAAATGGTCAATCTGATAGTGGCTCAAAGGGCATTTGAGCTCAACTCAAAGACCATTGAGACGGCGGACCAGATGTGGGGCATCGCCAACAACGTCAAGCGGTAGGAGACCAACCAGGGAGAGTAGTTGCCAGGCTTTTTTGTAAGCGCCGCGCTTACGCCGCGTACTGAAGGGTAGTACTCAAGCAGACTGTTGAAAGAGATTACTGAAGGAGAGTCCCGGCTGTGAAGGTTCAAAACGCTATCCAAACGGCAAATGTCCCCGAGCCGGACCGGGGGAAGAATGACTCCAAACTGTATAAGACCTGCCAGGATTTCGAATCTGTATTTCTGTCAATGATATGGAAAGAAATGCAGAAGTCATCCGGCGTCGACCTTGGTCTCTATGGAGCCTTTGCCGAGGGAGCGATAGGCCAGAGCTGGGCCAAGTCAGGTGGAATTGGCCTGGCGAAGGTTCTCTACAAGAGCATGTCGAAACATCTCTCGGATTGACTCTTCAATAAAGCGGCGTCCCGGGTGAGGGCGCCCGTTCGGGAGATGGTAAGCGTTGGACCCAAGTATGCACCTGGCCCCTGAGGAGATACTGCCTCACCGGCCGCCTTTTCTTTTTATCTCCAGAATCATATCCATTGAGCCCGAGAAGGGCGCGGTGGCGGAGTACGACGTCCCCCATGATCTTTCCATCCTCCGGGGGCATTTTCCGGGGTATCCTATCTTGCCGGGCGTGATAGTATTGGAGATGCTTGCGCAGACAGGAGCTCTGGCCATCCTGTCCCGAGAGGAGTTCAAGGGAAAGCTGGCGTATCTCGCAGGCGTCGATTCCGCGCGTTTCCGTCGGCCCGTGAGTCCGGGGGATACCCTGAGGGCCGAGATGACAATGGATTCAATGCGCCTCAATGTAGGCAGGGCGCGGGGGAGAGTCACAGTGGACGGCGAGGAGGTAGCTAGGGCTACCATCTTGTTCGCAATCCAGAAGTAAGACAGTATTGAGCCAGGACTAAGTCGAAGCAAGCCGGAAGTATAAGGGAGGTGTTCTTGATGCCCACCATTGGAGAAGGGGTGCGCCTGTTTACCTCGGAGTCTGTGACCGAGGGACATCCCGATAAGGTTGCTGACCGGATCGCCGATGCCATCCTAGACAGGATTCTCGAGAAGGACCCCCTGGCCCGAGTGGCGTGCGAGTGTATGGTCAAGACAGGATTTGTTCTGGTGGCCGGTGAGATTTCCACCGAGTGTTATGTGGATATGCCCCAGATAGTGCGAGATACGTTGAGGACCATCGGCTACACACGGGCTAAGTTCGGTTTTGACTCGGAGACCTGCGCTGTCCTTACGGCGATAGAAGAACAATCACCAGATATAGCCCTGGGCGTTGACAAATCCCTTGAATCCAAGGAGGGCGAAATGCCCGATACTCTTGGCGCAGGCGACCAGGGAATGATGTTTGGGTACGCCATCGATGAGACTCCTGGCTTTATGCCAATGCCGATTTATCTGGCCAATATCATGGCCCGCAGGCTGGCCGATGTTAGGCGTAACGGCACTATCCCCTACTTGAGGCCCGATGGAAAGACCCAGGTAACCCTCGAGTACGTTGATGGAAAACCCGTCAGAGTACATACGGTCGTGGTTTCGGCCCAGCATGCGAGCGATGTTACCTTGGAGCAGGTACGTGAGGATGTCCTCAACCACGTGATAAAGCCGGTCATACCTCCCGGGATGATGGACTCCCGCACGAGAGTCCTGGTTAACGCCACGGGACGGTTTGTTGTCGGAGGGCCTCAGGGCGATTGCGGGCTCACCGGACGCAAGATAATTGTCGACACCTACGGCGGGTTCGCCAGGCACGGCGGCGGAGCTTTTTCGGGGAAGGACCCGTCCAAGGTGGACCGCAGCGGGGCCTACGCCGCGCGATATGCCGCTAAGAACATCGTTGCGGCGGGTCTCGCCAAAGAGTGCGAGGTCCAGGTGGCATACGTGATCGGAGTGGCCCGTCCGGTGTCGCTCTACGTCGACACGAAGGGCACCGGAAAGGTTCCCGACCAGAGGATTCTTGATGCCCTCACCAAGTCCATGGACTTCAGGCCCGCAGCCATCATAGAACGAATGGAACTCCGGAGGCCCATCTACGAAGCAGTATCGGCGTACGGACACTTTGGCAGAAACGATCTCGATCTCCCGTGGGAGAGACTGGATCTTAAGGATGAACTGCTGAAACACATATAGACCGCTGAGCTTCCCCCCGGGGCATTTTCATACAATGCTCCGGGGGGAGGCAGTATGCAACCTCAGAAAATCGCGCTTCTGATACTAATGATCCTCAGCCTAGTCGAGTTGTTGTCGTGCGCCGGTCGCCGGCAAAGGGTACGCCCGGCCGGACTCAGAATACTTATAAAGGCAAGAGAACGTCCTCAGTTGGCTGAAGGACTTGTCCGATATCTCATGTGGGAACTGGCGGTTTGGAGAGGACTGGACGTAGAGGTGATCCTTGAGATCGATTCCTCGTGCGCTCCTCGCGAGGAGATGAAGGCCGTCCAGGCGATCTTGTTGGAGGAAGGGCTGCTCAGTCCGGCTCGCGATCTTGTGCCCGACTTGGTCTTTATCGTATAGCGCAGACCGTCTCGTTTAGGTGATGGGCTATAAGAGCAAGACGACCGGAGGGAGGACTTGAGGACGATCAAGAGGATTGAGCTACGGTCTCGCCTGAAACGGCTTGCCGACTGGCTTACGGGTCTCATATTCGGCACGCCTTCTCAATGCGCCCTTTGCGGAGAGGCTATGCCCCGGCGGGGAGGACTCCGCTTCGGGCGGGAAGACAGGGAGAAGCCCTTTTCTCTCGACGATCCGCCCGGTATCTGTGATTCTTGCCTGGACAAGCTCTCTCAGCAGATGTCATGGGTCTGTGAAGTATGTGGGGCCCCCCTCAGACCGCCCCTCCGGGTGTGCCGCGACTGTCAGAAGTGCTTCTATACGTTTGACGGCCAGCGTTCGGCCGCCATATACGATGGACACGTGAAAAGTGCCATAATCAGAATGAAGTACCAGGGTGAGCGTTGGCTCTCGAGACCGCTCGGATGGCTTGTAGCCCGGGCAGTCGGCGAGTTCTTGCCAGTGGACCTCGTGATCCCCATCCCTCTAGAACCCGGAAGCCGTACCCGCCGCGGCTACAATCAGGCACTGGACCTGGCCAAGGAAGTCTCAAACCTACTGGAGGTCCCCCTTCTGGACATCCTGACACGCCACAAAAGGTACTCACATCAAGTCGATCTTGGACGAAAAATGAGATGGGGGAACTTGCAGGAATCAATGGTCGCAAGACACGAGATAAACCTGCGAGGCCAGAGATGTCTTCTGGTGGACGATGTTACAACTACCGGAGCGACTCTCGATGAGGCGGCCAGGGTGCTCAAGAAACTCGGTGCCGAGAAGGTTTACTGCGCGACGGTCGCCAGGACTCTGCGTCACTAGGGAGGGAAGCAGGGTGAACCGAGACGTTCGAAACTGCCGTAGATGCGGAAAGATCATGATCTATGTGGGCATTCCCATATGTGAGGAGTGCCTCAAGAAAGAAGAAGAATACTACGAGGTCGTAAGGCGCTACCTGGAAGAGCACCCGAGGTCCAGTGTAAGGGAGATTAGTGAAGCGACTGATATCCCCCCTGATGTCATTATGAAGTTCGTCCGGCAAGGCTCGCTTGTCGCGATGGCCACTGGATTGCTTTCCTGCGAGATATGTGGAAAGCCCATCCAGATGGGCCGGGTGTGTCCCGAATGCGCGGAAGAGCTGATGTCCGCCACGGGCAAGGCGTCGAAGAGATCCGGCCGCGACAAAACGGCCTCTAATGACAGGAGTCAGTCCAAGATGTACAGTATGGATATGATAGTACGAAGAAGAGGTTGACGGCGGACTACTGAGCTAAATCCCTAAGCAGGATTTCCGATTAATAACGTGGATACACGGGCATTCGAAAAGGATGATGTCACATGATGATATCAAGGGCTCAGATTGGTCAGGTCCTGAAGATCTACGGATCGCAGGCTGTCCGGTCTTCGTCCAAAGCTCAGGCGGCTGGAGATGTGGCGCCTAAGCAGGACAAGATCGTCCTTTCTGCCAGTCAAGAGGACCAGATGAGAGTCCGCCGTATTATCGACGACACTCCCGATATTCGCCTGGAAAAGGTTGAGGCCCTCAAAAAGCAGATAGAAGCGGGCACGTACAAGGTTGATCCTTCCGAAGTAGCCGACAAGATGCTTGGAAGGCTGCTGGCTGACCGCATAAAATAGCCCTCTCCGATTAGGAGTGCTCTCAATGACAGAGTGGACCCTTAGCTTCATATTGCGTGAAATCGGTTCCGCGATTGACAAACTCATCGACCTCGCCGAGAAGAAGTCCGAGGCAATCGTGGACGGCGACATAGACCGGCTGAACGAACTGACGGCCGAAGAAGGGGTTGTGTCCCGGAGTCTTGCGTCTCTGGAGGACGAAAGGATAAGGCTCATGGGGTCGACCGGCGAGGATGACCCTGAGGTCGAGCAGCTCCGTCAGTCGCTTCGCGAGAAAGCGGATAAGATGAAAGCTCTCAATGAGCGGAATCAAGAGCTCCTGAAGCAGGGGCTCAGGCTTGTGGAGTTTGAGCTGAAACTGCTCATGCCTCAGCCTTCCTACAAGGGAACACCCGCGAAAGGACCCGTGGTTTTCGACCACAAGGTCTAGGGTCTACGGGGGGAATACACATGTCAACCTTCTCCATGTTCGAGATCGGAAAGTCGGCCCTAATCGCGACCAAGAAATCCATGGATGTAACGTCCCACAACATAGCCAACGCCGCAACTCCGGGTTACTCCAGGCAGGATGCGTTTCTCGAGCCAATCATACAAAGACAATCCCAGATGATATCAGGAGTAGGGGTGCGAGTCGCCGACATAAGGCGGACCAGGGATGTTTTTGTTGACGCTGTTCTAAGAAACGAAATCGGGAGAGAAGCCGCGTACTTGGTCCAGCAGGAAGTCCTGGACCACCTGCAGACGGCCGTCGCCGAGCCGGGCGACAACAGCGTCCGGGGCGCGATCGATTCTTTCTGGTCGGCTTGGCAGGACCTTTCCTCGGACCCCAATTCTCCGAGCGCCCGCGCGCAGCTAATGGAACGCGGCCGTTCTCTTGTGGACATGTTCAACCATCTCGGAAGCCAGCTCGATTCGGTAAGCCACGATATTGATATCCACATTGAGTCGCTGGTTCTCCGCGTCAATGACCTGGCCGAGAGAGTTGCGGGGCTGAACGTAGAGATCGCCAGGGCCCTTGCTCGGCAGGAGCCGGCTGCGGACCTGATGGACCGCAGGGACTTGCTCCTCGACGAACTGGCAGAGCTCACCGGCGGTACAGTTTCATACTCAAACGAGGGGAACACGGTCCGGTTTACTGTCGGAGGCTTTCCTCTCGTAGACAGGGACAAGACCTACAAGCTAGATGTCTCGATATCGGGCCCCGAAACCCAGTTCACATGGAAGAGCTCTCCGGGAGATACCCCCCAGACAATTGCCAACATCGGAGGCAGACTGGGAGGTCTCAAGGCGGCCAAAGACAACCTTGTGCAAGATTTCAGGCAGCAGCTTGAGAAACTCTTTGGCGATATCGTGCGGAGCGTTAACTCTGTGCACGAAGATTGGGCCGGGGGCATCCCGTTCTTCGTGACCTCTTCGCCCGGCGCATACCTCGGTTTTGTGGAGGTAAACCCGGACATAACGGCCGACCCTTCGCAGATCGTGTCTACGAGAGACAATCCCGGCGACGTGGCCCACAAGATCGCCGAGCTCTTGGCGGACGGCTGTGAAGACCCGGACGATCCCGGGACGACAATATTGCCCTTCGTCGAGACATGGACGGCCATGATGGGCGCGCTTGGCGCCAAGGCTCAGAAAGTTGAGACCGGCGTGATCACCCAAGGGCTCCTCGTTAAGGAACTGCGAAATCGCAGGGACAGCATAAGCGGAGTATCGGTTGATGAAGAAGTCGCCCAACTTATTCGCCAGCAGCATGCGTTCAGCGCCGCGAGCCGCGTGATCACAATAGCGGACGAAGTCATCGACACCATCATCAACAGGATGGGACTCGCCGGACGATAAACCCTCGAGGGGGCGTTCTGAATGAGACTTACGGATGTATCCATTGAGAGGAATTTCCTTTACAATGTAGGCTTCTCTGAGCGGAGGCTCCAGAAACTTCAGGACCAGGCTTCTTCGGGGAAGATCTTCAGTCGCCCACAAGATGATCCCTTGGGAGTCCAGCGTTCGATACTCCTCCGGCACCAGCTCGCCGAGACCACCCAGTACCTAAGGAACCTTGATAGGGCGCGCTCCTGGATGGAGCATGTTGAGGTCGGTCTCGGGCAGGTAACCGCTGCTCTCGAGCGGGTTTACGAACTCGCGATTTCCGCCGCGACCGATACGACCCCCAAGGACGCTAGAGAAGCGGTTGCTATGGAAATCGAAGAGATAATGGATGAGATTGAGAGCATAAAGGCACTCAAGATCGAGGATAAGCAGGTCTTGGTCGGCGATATACCTACCTGGAACGTCGGAGACGGAGTCTCCGTGACTGCAGACGATCAGGAGTCGCTCTTCACAGGTATAGCGACTCACCTCCAAGCCTTGGTTGACGCCCTAAGGGCTGACCCTCCGGACGCCGGTGCGGTCAAGGCGACCATAGACCCAATCTCCCAGGACCTCGAGGCCGTGTTGTCGGCAAGGGCCAAGAACGGCGCCAGGATTCACCGCCTCGATGCGCTGGAAAGCAAGCTCCAGGGCCTTGATATTGAGTTCAAGCGACTGCTCTCAAACGTGGAAGATGTTGACCTCACCGAGGTGCTGGTCAAGCTGAAGTCGGCAGAAGCGTCTTATCAGGCAGCACTGGGAGCCGGTGCGAGACTCATCCAGCCTACCCTTCTGGACTACTTGAGGTAGGCCCTATCTAGGAGGAACCATCTATGAAGATCCTCACTAAGAGATTCGGGTTGGTGGAAGTCGATCCCTCAAAGGTGCTGACCTTTCCCGAAGGTCTCATCGGGTTTTCCGAGTACAAAGACTACCTGGTGATCGACCTAGAGGGCGGCGACGGCTGCCTGAAACTCCTCCAGTCCCTCGATGAGCCGGCTTTGGAGTTTGTTATCCTAGAGCCCCGTGGGGTGTTCCTGGACTACGACCCGGTACTCTATCCCAACGACCTTGCAGGGCTGCAAGTTAGCTCCCCCGATGAGCTCATGCTGCTGGTTGTCGTCACAGTACCCAAGGACGTAAGGAAGATGACGGCTAACTTGCAGGCGCCTTTGGTGGTTAACCCCAAGAAAAGACTTGGCAAGCAGGTGGTAGTGGCTTCGCCGGAGTATACAACCAAACACAGTGTCTTGAAGGCTCTGGCAAGTCAGGTAAGAAGGACTGGTTAAGCCGTGCTTGTTCTCACCCGCAAGAAGGGGCAAGCCATCAAGATTGGCGACGACATAGTGGTGACGGTCATTGAAGTCAGGGGCCGGGGTGCCAAAGCCCTGGTGAAACTGGGTATTGAGGCGCCTGCCGGCACAAAAGTCCTCCGCGAAGAAGTCATAAAAGAAGTCGTGGATGAGATGGCTCTGGCCAGCGGGAGCGAGTTTGACCTCAACGAGCTCCAGGCAAAGATGAAGACCGCCAAGGAGCCCCAACCCCAATCCTAAACTCGACATTTTCCTTTCCGATACCTTCTATGATCGACCCATATTCTCGTTCAGCGAAGCTTAACTGAAACGGGCGAGAGGTGAACTACCATGCCAATATCTCTCAACCTGACTGGCCTGGACACGGATATCATCATCCAGCAGCTCATGGCGATCGAGAGGCAGCCCCTTCAGAGGCTCGAACAGCAGCGGACTGTCTTGGCCAAGCGAAAGAGCGCTTGGGATACCATAAGGACGAAGATGTCGAATGTATCTTCGCGGCTCACTGCGCTTACCGGATTGTCAACCTTCAACAGCAAGAAGGTAGTTGTGGCAAACAGCGCTGTTGCTTCGGCCACCGCTTCGCAGTCTGCTATGCCCGGGACGTACAATCTGAGAGTTACCTCTCTAGCGTCGGGCCAGATAGTGGGTTCGAACCTCTTTGACTCGGCCGACTCGCCGCTTGGGATCTCCGGCACCATAAGCATACGCGGGCAGGCGATCGAGGTAAGCGCAAATGACGGTCTCTCGTCGATAGCGGCGAAGATCAACGCCCTAAAGGATGCCGGCGTCAAGGCTTCGGTGCTTCAGACCGAGCCCTCCAAGTACAGGCTGGTCCTTAGTTCCACGGAACTGGGGACGGCCAACACCATCTCTTTCGACGGAAGCCTGGACGCCCTGCAGGCGCTCGGAATCGTCGACAGTGACGGAAACGTGAGTGAGATCCAGGCGGCCTCCGACGCAGTCTTCACTTTGAACGGCGTTCAGTTTGTGAGGCACTCAAACACGATCTCAGACGTTGTGCCTGGCCTAACCCTTAACCTGGCTCAGGCGGTGGACCCCGGGACCGGCCTCGGCGGGGTGACAAGCATAACGGTCTCGCCGGACGACGACGCGATCGTTGAGGCCGTGAAGCAGTTCATATACGACTACAACAGTCTCCTCGAAACCATCAAGGCCTATAACTCTTACGACACGTCTACCAAGACCGCCGGCACGCTGTTCGGCGATCCCGTGCTCCGGAGATTGCTTAACGCGCTTCGGGAAGTGATCTTCCGGAAGGTTGACGGAGCTCTTCCGGGATTTGAGACATTGCCATCGGTAGGCATAAGCACCGGTGCGCCAGGGTCTTACAACAAAGACGGGAAGATCGTCTTGGACGAAACCAAGCTGCGCGAGGCTCTCTCCACGAACCGCGAAGCCGTTATGTACCTGTTTGGCGCAAAAGCCCCGAACGTCGCCCTTGCTTCTGCCGGTGCTTCTGTAACGGCTTCGAGCACCTTCGGTCCGGAGTACGCAGCCGAAAGCGTGATTGACGGCAGCTACTCATCTCATCTCTGGAGCCAAGGTGGGGGATGGGCCGACGGGACTCCCGGAGCATTTCCCGACTTCCTCGAGATCGACTTTGGCGTGGAAAGGACCATAGACAGGATCGGGCTGTATACCGTAAACAGTGAGCAGTACCCCGCTGCGCTTTACGGAGTGAGGGACCTGGAGGTTGAGTACTGGGACAGCGTGCAATCCTCGTGGGTGAGCCTTTTCACGGTGACCGGCAATACCCAGGAGTACATTTCGCGGTCATTCGACCCGGTAACTACGAACAAGGTGCGCATAAACGTCACCGGCTCGAACGACGGCGAGCACTCCCGGATTCTCGAAGTCCAAGCCTTTGGGAAGAACGATGGCGCTTTTTCCGATCTCGCGGACGTTATCCGTATGTACACGTCGTTTGACGGTCTGCTTTCCGGAAGGACCGAGGAGATCGACCGCCTGGACAAAGATCTCTCCAGGCAGATCGAGAGTATGCAGAAGCGTCTTGACATGCGCCTTGAGTCCTTGAGGAAGAAGTTCACGGCGCTTGAGGTCATGCTCCAACAGTTCAATGCACAGAGCGCTTGGCTTTCGCAGCAACTGATGTCGCTATCTTTCAACAGACAGAATGGGTGATGACATGGCCATCGGTAGTGGTGCATACGGGGCGTCAAGTGGAAGGGAACGGGCTCTCTCAACGTACAAGCAGATGAGCATAGAAACAGCGGCGCCTGCGGAACTGGTCCTCATGCTCTACAACAGGGCTCTTCGCACCATGGAAGAAGCTACGGGCTATCTGGAGCGGAAGGATATGGAGGGGTCCAACCGGAGCCTTCAGAAGGCCCAAGACATAGTCGATGAGCTCCGGTTTTCTCTCAATGTGTCTGCCGGGGGGCAACTGGCCCGCGATTTGGCTGCGGTGTATGACTATGTGGGTTCAAGGCTCCTCATGGCCAACATTAGGAAAGACGCGTCTCTGGTGAGTGAGGCCGCAAAGGTGCTTACTGAGATAAGAGACGGTTGGGCGGAAGTAGTTGAGAAACATGGGTACCGGTAGAGAAGCCGCCGGCGTACTCGACGCGATCAGGCGCCTCGTTACCGTGACGCGGGCCGTCCGCGACTCGGCTGTGGCCCGCGATTTCGATTCTCTCCCCGAGGCCATAGAGCAACGCGAAGAGATCATCTCTTCGCTGAAGTCGCAAGGCGGCGTCGCGAACGTAGCGGGCGCTCACCGTAGCGAAGTTGTCGAAGCGCTCCTCAAGATACGTGAGATGGAAGATGAAGTGGTCAAGGTCTTTGAAAGCGAGATGGCCACTGACAACCAGGCCATCGAGGATGTGACGGCCAAAGCCAGAGCGCTGTCCGCCTACGAACGACTCGTTCCCAAGCCGCGAAGGTTCGACACCCAGAAGTAGATCGGCGCACGGGAGAGTCAAATATGTTGAATAATGGAAAAGCCCCGGGTAACCGGGGCTCTTGTTTTCGCTTAGCTTACGTTAGGAAGCCTTAACCACGTTCGCTGCTTGCAGACCTTTGGGACCTTCGACGATGTCGAACTCGACAGTGTCGCCCTGGTTGAGGGTCCGGAACCCGTCGCTCTGGATTGCAGTGTAGTGGACGAAAACGTCCGGGCCGTCATCGCGCTCGATGAAGCCATAACCCTTTTCCGCGTTGAACCACTTGACTCTACCTTGCATTTCGGGACATTCCTCCTAAATTGCAGACGACGGGTCCCGGCCACGTCGTCTCCTGGAGCTTTCTGCTCGTTCTCGCACTATAGCATTCCCCAAAGGGCCAGTCAACAGACATTTTCCCCTGTACCTGTGGATAATGTGAACAACTCTGTTGATATCCAGTTAGAAACGGATTTTCCCATGGGGATATCGCTGTGGATTGTCAGGACATGTCGAAGAGAGATGGAACGCCGTCACAAGAGTCGAATCAGGGCGTGGCTCTAACGGCAAGAGATGGAAGGATTCAGCCTTCTCGCAGGGAATAATATAGCTCAAAGGTTCTCTCGGGAGGTTGGTTCAATGGAGATAAACGTGAGGGGCAAGAACATTGATGTGAACCCGAGTCTCAAGCAATATGCCGAGAAGAGGCTGTCCAAGATCGACCGTTATATTAAACAGACACCCCTCGCAGTTCAAGTTACCTTCTCAACCGAGCGGGACAATTATGTTGTTGAAGTTACCATTCCCCTAAACGGCTACCTTCTGAGGGCCGAGGAATCGGCCAGAGATGCGTTCAGTTCCGTGGACAACGTCATGGAGAAGCTTGAGAAGCAGATAGAGAAGTACCGCACCAAGCTTTTCAAGCGGGACAGAGTAGAAGTTGCCTCCGCTCCTCGAGAAGACCTGGAGAACGCGCGCATAGTGAAAGTAAAGCGCTTCCCGATGAAGCCAATGACGCCCGAAGAAGCGGCGATGCAAATGGAACTGTTGGGCCACGACTTCTTTGTGTTCCACAACGCCGAAAACGATGCAGTGAATGTGGTGTACCGGCGTAAAGACGGCAACTACGGCCTCATAGAGCCTGAGGACTACTAAAATGCTCGAGCCACGGGTTACGCTCGTTATCTTCGAAGGTGGACAAGCCAAGACGGAGCTGGACTCCCTGATGGCTTCAGTCCGCCGTGAAGTTGTCCTCGACACGTGCGAAAAGATCAAGTCGGTGGAAGAGATCGATGAAACGATACTGGTGACCAACTACCCCGATTTGGCGGAGTCGGCGCGGGAGATGGGCATCACGGTTGACTACGAGTCGCCGGGCGCGAGGCCTTTTCATTTCGGAAAGAGACTTCGCGAGATAATCGTCACCCATGGCATAGAAAACGTGATCTATATGGGAGGGGCGGCGGCTCCCCTCATTACCGCGAGAGAGTTTTCCGATATAGCTGTTGCCCTGAAGCGAGAGAGAAACCTGGTTGTAATGAACAACGTCCAGTCGGCCGACCTGGTGGCTTTTGCCCCGGCCCGGGCGATTGACGAGATCGAGCTGCCCAACAAGGATAACCCTTTGGGGAACTTGCTCAGGGAGATTGGGATGCGCCGGGTTCTCATCCCGAACTCGGGCAGGGTGAACTTCGACCTCGACACTCCCACCGATTTTCTTGTCCTCGGCATGCATCCTATGTGCGGTCCAAGGGCCAAGCGGGCCATAGACGCCCTAAACTGGCCTAGAGCCACGATAGAGCAGGCTGTGAATATCCTCAGGCAACCGTCTAAGGAGGTTGCCGTTGTGGGAAGGGTCGGTCCGGCCGTCATCCAGTACATCAACTCGAATATGGTTCACAGAATGAGGGTTTTTTCCGAAGAAAGAGGTATGAAGGCTTTAGGCCGCGAGGAGAGGGGAGAGGTCGTTTCCCTCTTGGGTTTCATGATTGAGGAGATCGGCCCTGAAAGGTTTTTCGACTACCTCGCGAAGACGGCCGACGTGGCTTTCATTGATTCCAGGGTCATATTCGGACACCTGAGGAAACAGCTCTCGGATTGGGACAGGTTCCAGTCCGATTTGGGGCGGTACGACTTAATAGAGGATCCTTGGACGCGCGAGTTTACCAGGTGTGCCTGTGACGCGCGAATTCCTGTTGTCCTCGGCGGACACAGCCTTGTCGCAGCGGGGCTTTGGCTTATGGCCGAGATGATTGTGAAAGAACGCGAAGCATCGGGATACAGGTACAACACTTACTCGCTGTCTAGGGGCGTGCGGCCCTAGAAGGTGACCGGTGGTAATCAATACAAGGGTGGGGAGACAATGTCGGGTGACAAACGAAGTGTCTCTGCGAGAGAGTACGAAGACACCCTCAAACGAATACGAGATGTGGTAACCGCCAGAGTGGTGCTCGATCCTGACGGTTCAGTCGAGGAGGTTCACGTATTGGCGGGCCCGGGCAGGTCGGTGAAGCTCATCGCCCGCGACGTTGAATCAACTCTTATTGCAGCTTTTGGCAACCCGATTGACAGACGGAAAATCTCCATTGCCCAGCTGGGAGGAGACCCGGGCCGGCAGGAGAAGCGGGTCCAGCTTAGAAAAGTCGAGATCGTTTCGGAGGCGGATTCGGCAGAGGTCAATGTCTACCTGAAAATGGGGAACAACGAGGTCATGGGGGCGGCCGAGGGCGTACCCACGGCCAAGAACTGGTTGTGGCTTTCGGCATGCGCCGCGGTGGACGCCCTGTCTCAGTACCTGATTCCGGATGTTTCTTTCGTTGTGGAAGACGTGGGGATCACTACTTCTCGATCGACCCGGGTCGCCCTGGTGTCGGTCCGTTTGTTCGCGTTCGGCAAGGAGCTACTTCTGACAGGTTCTTGCCCTGTCACCCATGACGACCGGGAAGCGGTCGTAAAGGCAACGTTGGATGCCGTGAACAGGAAGTTTGCGCAGATAATCGGCGGAGACGCCTGAGCGCCTTCCGTATAGGTTTCACGCCCGCGGTAGAGGATTGGGGAAAGTTGGCGGAGAATTGAAATTTCGGGCCGGCGGCCGATGATGTTTTCAGCGGAGCCTGACGGTTGTCCGGACTTAGCGGGTTCGGATATGTCCATTAGGCTAACTGGAGGTTCATTCTGTGAACAAGCTGGTCAGAATCATTCTTGCGCTTTCGGCTCTGCTTCTGGCAGGAGTACGTTCGTGGCAGGTAGGCTGATAAACTAGCCTCCGCCGCCGGCCCAAGGTGAGGTGCCCTGTTTGAAGCCAAACGGAGGGTTCTTCAAACAAGCCTACATATACACCGTTTCTGCGATAGGCGCATGGATTTTGTTCACTAACCTCCCTACATTCCGCGATGCCACGCATCTGGCCGAGTTTCTTTTCATGTTCGCTCTCATCGCCATCGGGGAGGTTGCTCCTGTGACGATCCCTCGCGGCAGCGGCACTGTTTCTGTTTCGCCTCCCATGAACTACACGGTGACGGTGCTCTTCGGGCCTGAGGCAGGCATTTGGGTGAACACCCTCGCGACTCTCCGTAAGCGGGATTTCTCAGGACAGGTGCCGTTGCGCCTCGTCCTCTTCAACAGGGGCATGCTGGCCACCTCGATGTTCATGTTTGCCAAGGCATATGAGGCGGTAGGGGGCACGTTTGGAGTTCTGGATTGGCCCCAGGGGTTCATAGCGTTTCTCACCGCCGCTATTGTCGATACCTTCTGCAACGCCCTTCAGTTCGCCATCTACTTCAGCTTGGACTCGGGCATGTCTCTCCGGGGAGTGTGGCGCCTCAATATCCAGTGGACTATCCCGAGCATGCTGGCTCTCTACCCGCTGGGCATACTCATGGTGCTTGTGGCCCAGCAAGGCGGGCCGTTCCTTCTCACGCTGTTCTACCTGCCTCTCCTCACAATGAAATACTCGCTGAACAAGTATATTGAGCTGCGGGCGGCTTACCAGGAGATGGCAGGTGCCCTGTCCAACGCGATCGACGCGAGAGATGCTTACACGAGGGGACATTCGGAGCGTGTAGCAGAGTACGCGGCGCTCTTGGCCAAGGAGATGAAGTTCTCCGAAGACCACATTGAGCTCATCCGGTATGTGGGTCTCCTTCACGATGTCGGGAAGATAGGCATTCGGGATGCCATAATGAAAAAGCAGGGGGCTTACACCTACGAAGAGTATGAAGAGATGAAGACCCACTCCAAGATCGGCGCCCAGATGCTTGAGGGCATGAAGTTCATAGGAAAAGGCCAGGACTGGGTCAAATACCATCACGAACGCTGGGACGGCCAGGGCTTTCCCGACGGGCTGAAAGGTGAGGAAATCCCCATCGAGGCGAGGATAATCGCCTGCGCCGACTCGTTCGACGCCATGACGACGGACAGGCCTTACAAAGCCAAACTCACCCTAGCTGAGGCCAAGGAAGAACTCAAGAGGTGCGCAGGCACCCAGTTCGACCCCGAGGTCGTGAAAGCGATGCTCAAAGTGGTGGACCGGATGATCGCCCAAGGGAAGTGATCCCTTGTACGCAACCATTTTGTTGGTCGCGGCCGTCATGGCCCTTGCGCTTGGAGGCGACCTTCGAAAGATTGCCCTAATTGATATAAAGAGACTTCCTTGGATCCTGGTTTCTTTTGCCCTGCCTTTGGCCGTCCCTCTTGCGCTCCGCGCCGGACTGGACTCCGGCTTAACGTCCGTTGTACTCACCGTCCTTACTTACGGGATGCTTTTCTACGGCCTCGCGGCGAACCTGCGCCTTCCCGGCGTCCGCCTGATCGGGCTGGGTTATCTCGCGAACCTCGCGGCGGTTGTGGCCAACTCCTTCCGCATGCCGGTCAGTCTAGAGATGTTTGAGCCGGCGCTCAGAGCCCAAGAAGCAGCCAGGTTGGCAGCGAGCCTCACCCATGCCCCGCTAGAGGCGACCGCGAGGCTGGTCTTCCTTGCAGATGTGATCCCCTGGAGGCTTCTCGGGAAGCCCTCGATGGTGAGCATCGGAGATATAGCCATCGCGCTGGGCGTTGGCTACCTGGTGTTCCGCTCGGCAGAGCCTCGGTGTTTCCGCTGAACCGCCATGGTACAATTGGTCTTGGTCGCGCTATGAAATCCACTATTCGAGAGGGATGCTTTTGTCTTTCATAAAGAAACTATTTGACTCAAATGAACGGGAGCTCAGGAGAATAAGGCCGGTAGTTGACGCGGTGAATGCCCTGGCTGAGAAGACTGCGAAACTAAGCGACCAGGAGCTGGCCGCCAAGACGCAGGGATTCCGCGAGCGGGCCTCGCGCGGCGAAAGCGCCGACAGCATGATGGTTGAGGCGTTTGCCGTAGTGAGGGAGGCTTCCTCTCGTATCCTGGATATGCGCCCATTTGATTGCCAAGTGGCCGGAGCCGTGGTGCTCCACGAAGGGCGCATCGCCGAGATGCAGACCGGCGAAGGCAAGACGTTGGTAGCCACCCTTCCGGCCTACCTGAATGCGGTAACCGGACGTACGGTGCACGTTGTTACGGTCAACGACTATCTGGCCAGGTTCCACAGCGAGTGGATGGGCCAGCTCTATAGGTTCCTGGGACTTAGCGTCGGCCTGGTCATACCGGGGATGGATGTGGACGCGAAGAAGAGGTCCTATTCCTGCCCCATTATCTACGGGACCAACACGGAGTTTGGTTTCGACTACCTCCGGGACAACATGGCTTGGAGAAAGAACGACCTTGTCCAGGGAGACCTCGACTACGCGATAATCGACGAGATCGACTCGATCCTCATAGACGAGGCCAGGACTCCGCTTATCATCGCCGGTCCTTCTTCTGGTTCGGCGCAGGAGTACTACCGCTTCAGGGACCTTGCCAACAGCTTGAGGAGAGACGTCCACTACACCGTGGACGAGAAGGCAAAACTGGTGGCGCTCACAGAGGAAGGGCATGAGAAAGCGGCGACTTGGCTGGGAGTAGACCTGGACGCCGCCGAGAACATCCACCTCCAGGGCTACATCAGGCAGGCTTTGAAGGCCAAAGAACTCATGACCAAAGATGTGGATTACGTCGTAAAAGACGGCCAGGTCCTCATAGTCGACGAGTTTACCGGACGGATCCTCCCGGGGCGACGGTATTCAGACGGCCTGCACCAGGCCATTGAGGCAAAAGAAGGGTTGGAAGTCAAAGAAGAAGCGGACACGCTGGCGACCATAACCGTCCAGAACTTCTTCAGGATGTACAAAAAGCTCTCAGGCATGACCGGCACGGCCCTTACCGAAGAGCCCGAGTTCCGGGAGATCTACGGGCTGGACGTCGTTGTGATACCGACGAACAGGCCGCTCATCAGGCAGTCTCTCCCCGATTCCATCTGGAAGACCGAAAAGGCCAAGTACAAAGCGGTAGTCGAGGAGATTAAGTCGCTCCACGCGGTGGGGCGACCTGTGCTGGTCGGAACCAGGTCCATCGAGAAGTCGGAGATGCTCTCGGGGATGCTTACGAGGGAGGGCATCCGTCACCAGGTCCTAAATGCCAAGCACCATGAACGGGAAGCCGAGATCGTAGCCCAGGCGGGGCGCAAAGGGGCGGTAACCATAGCCACGAACATGGCGGGGCGAGGCACCGATATCCTCCTCGGAGGCAACCCCGATTTCGCGGCCAGACAGGAGCTCCGGAGGCAGGGTTTCGATCCCGAGATCGTGATGCTCGCGTCCGAGAAGGTGCTTCCTGCCGACATAGTGAGGAGGATCGAGGCCGGCGACACGGACGAACGCCTTGAGACCATAATGAAGGCCAGGGAGCTCTACCAGAAGCTTTACAAAGAGGCAAAAGAGATAACCGACAGGGAGCACGAAGAGGTCGTGAAGCTTTCTGGCCTCCACGTTATAGGTACCGAGCGGCACGAAGCAAGACGCATCGACAACCAGCTCCGGGGCCGCGCCGGGAGGCAGGGTGACCCGGGCTCGTCAAGGTTCTACCTATCCTTGGAAGACGAGCTCATGAGGCTCTTTGGCGGCGACATGCTCACGTCGCTCATGGACAGGATAGGGTTTACCGAAGACGAACCCATCGAGCATCCTCTGGTAACGAAGGCCGTGGAGACGGCCCAAAAGCGCATTGAGGCGCACAACTTTAGCATCCGCAAGAATGTCTTGGAGTACGATAACGTCCTGAACAAACAGCGTGAAGTCATCTACTCTGACAGGCGGAAGGTCCTCATGGCCGACGACCCCGAGCCCATTGTGATGGGAATGGCCGGGCGGGTTATAGACCGGGCCGTAGAACTTTACTGGCCCGAGAAGGCGCGTAAAGAGGAAGCAGACCTGGAAGGGCTGTCCACATACCTTCGAGACCTGCTCCCCGGGCTTCAGAAAGCCGATGTTGAGTCTGCCCGTGACCGCGATTCCATGAGGGACAGCATGGTCGAGAGGACGAAGTCACTGATCCGTCGCGCCGCTTCGGCTATGGGAGAGAGGGCTCCTGAACTGTACAGGTTCGTGATCCTGAGGGTGACCGATAGTCAGTGGGTCGAGCAGCTCAGGACTATGGAAGATCTCCGGGAGGGGATCGGTCTTCAGGCATACGGCCATAAGGACCCGCTGGTAGAGTACACCCGCCTGGGGTATGAGATGTTTGAAGGGCGGATCCAGAATATTGAGGAGACCGTGGTAAGGTACTTGTGCAGGGTAGAGGTTAAGAAGGACGGAGTGCCGGCCGGACCGGCAAGCGGCGCGGCCCGGGGCGAATCCGGGAGAGGCCAGGTCCGGCTGAGCGGTCCGGGCAACCCACCTGCTTCTGCGAGTGGTACCGGGACACAGGTTGTCCGTACGGGGCGGAAAGTCGGACGGAACGACCCCTGCCCGTGTGGGAGCGGCAAGAAGTACAAGAATTGTTGCGGTAAGATCGCATAGTTGTAGACGTTCAGGGAGGGAAGCCGCAAGGCGAGAACATGTATGAAGACATCATTAGGACACTCCGGTCCGTAGCCGAAAGGCTCGGCAGTATCGGGAGGTCTCTTTGACCCGGAAGGCATGAGCCGGGAACTGGAGTCGCTGCGCAAGGAGATGGAGGACCCGGCCATATGGCAGGACCCCAAGAAGGCGCAGGAGACAGGGCGTAAGATAAGCCGGCTCGAGACGAAACTGGAGAAGTGGCAAGACCTCAAACGCGCTTGTGACGATAACCTTGAGATGGCGGAGCTGGCTGAGGCCGAAGGCGATATGTCCCTTATGGAGGACCTCTCCGCTGTCACCAGAGAACTATCTGCCAGAGTGCGCGAACTGGAGCTGGAGACGCTCCTTTCTGAGCCGTACGATTCCAGGAACGCTATTCTCACGCTTCACGCAGGAGCCGGCGGCACTGAAGCCATGGACTGGGTTGAGATGCTGTACCGCATGTACACGAGGTGGGCCGAGCGCCGCGGGTTTAAGGTGGAGACTCTCGATATTCTCCCGGGCGAAGAAGCAGGGCTGAAAAGCGTGAGTTTCGCGGTCAAGGGCGATTACGCTTACGGATACCTGAGGACAGAGCGCGGGGTTCACAGGCTCGTAAGGATATCCCCCTTTGACGCCAATGCCAGAAGGCATACGTCTTTCGCTTCAGTCGATGTGCTTCCCGACATCGAGGAAGACACCGAGGTTGACCTGAACCCGGATGACCTCAAGATAGATACGTTCCGCTCGTCGGGCGCAGGTGGACAGAACGTCAACAAGGTTGAGACCGGTGTGCGTATCACCCACATCCCCACGGGGGTCGTTGTTTCGTGCCAGAATGAGCGTTCGCAGCATGCGAACAGGACTTTGGCTCTAAGGATCCTCTCCGCGAAACTCCTTGCCTTGAAAGAAGAGGAGAGGCGCAAGGAGATTGAGAGCCTGCGGGGGGCCCAGAAAGAGATAGCCTGGGGCAGTCAGATAAGGTCGTACGTATTCCAGCCGTACACCATGGTCAAGGACCACAGGACAGGCGTTGAGATAGGAAGCGTCGAACGTGTGATGGACGGCGGCATTGACGAGTTCATCTTCGCGAAACTGCAAGCCGACGCAATGGCCATTTCCGAGAAATAACGCGGCAATGAGGGGGACCGGCCCATGGCAAGAAAGAACACAGTTCTGACCGCGGTGATAGTCGTTACGTTGGCCCTTGGCGGGGTCCTAGGCTGGGTAGGGAAGGGGATGGCCGCCGGTGAGCCCCTTCCGGGCAGCGAGCAGGACCCGCTTGTCTCCAAGTCATATGTGGATTCAAAGATCGAAGCGGTTCTTTCCCAGCTTTCGACCGGCGCTCAGATGAACGTAGTAGAGCTTGCGGCCGGGCAGAAGCTCATAGCCGCAGCGGGCACCGAGATCATCGTCCGCGGCGGTACTGCTCTGGTCATCGATACGGAGCTGGGGGGCCTCTGCGATGTTACTGGGGGCACGGACCTCAGGAAGGGAGAGACCGCTCCTGCCAATCACCTACTTCTGGTGCCGCGCGATGATGGAAGGGGAATTCAGGCCGTAAGCGCCGTCATCGTTATGGTGCGGGGGTCCTACACGGTCGAGTAGAGGACTCGCAGGACCATGTCTATGTTTTCCTCCGCCTTTCGCCTTAGTTCGGGAATGCGTTCCTTGACCGCGGATTGGTAGCGGGAACGACTGTCCACAAACCGGCGGAACTCATCTATGAGGTCTTGGGATCGCCCGGTCCGGGGATCGGGCAGGACAGGGTTTCCGACCATCCTGCAGAACGCCCCGATCTTCGGGTCTATGTCCACGCCAAGGAAGGGTGCTTCCGCATGGGCCGACAAGATGAGCGTGTGGAGCCTCATGCCGAAGGAGAAAAAGCCTTTCTCAAGGAGCCCCAGCGCTTCGGCGGGCCGTATGTCTTTGACGAGCGGCACCGGTTTCTCTCCTTTGAGCTCGAGGCTCCTCTTTACGGCTTCAGAGACCGGAAGGTCGCGTTCCTGCATCACCAATAGAGCCGGGCACAACCCCTCTGTTCTCATAGATGCCACCGCTTCTCCGAGCGCTTTGTAGAAGCATTCGTCCTGGCCGCCTCTCAGGGCCAGCCACACAATCTTGTCTTCTCCCTCGAGCCCCGCCCTGGCTAATATCTCCCGTACCCTCTGCTGGGGAGCAGGAGTCAGGAGAAACGCCGGGTCGGCTGTGACGCTCACTCTGGAGCCCGTATCCAGTCCCAGTTCTCTGAGGACTATCTCCGATTCAGGGTCTCTCAACGTGATCTCCGTTGCCGTGAGGAGCGCAGCCCGGGTCAGTCGTTTTGCCATCGGGGAGTGGAGGGGCCCTATGCCGTTCGCGTACACGACAAGGGGTTTCCCCAGGGCTCTGGCCAGGTAGATAAAACCGATGTAGTACAGAAGAGATCTGAACGATGTTGAGTCTTGGAGAAGGCTTCCTCCGCCGAATACCACGAGGTCGCTGCCCCGGATGGCCGACAGGAGACCCAAGGGTGACATGCGGTTGAACGCTTGTATGCCGTGGGAAGCCGATGTCTCTTCCGGGTTGGCTGAAAGCACGGATATGTCTATTCCGGGAGCCCTGCGCCTTAGGGCCTCCACCGTTGAAGCCAGTATGGCTTCGTCGCCGAGATTTCCGAAGCCGTAGTAACCCGAGAGGAGGAGCTTCGCCAAAACCAGCACCTCAGTTTCTCGTGAAATGTAAGAACTCTAGGTTGACGAGGCGCTTCAGTTAGAACAGGCTTTCGATTGGGATCATAGCAGAAAAGGACATGCGTGTAAAAAGACAGGAGCAGGCGGCGGTCATGTAGAACTCTGACACGCTCGGAGAGATTTTGGCGAAGTGTAGGACAAATGTATTAAGGGATGGGTGCAGTGGCGTCTTCGGTCAACATCTTGGGTGTGGAGTTCTACCCTGTGACCAAGTCGGGGGCTTTCAACTCCCTGGACTGGATGCTCTCGAGAGATGACAGGAGAACCCGCATTGTCGTAACCGCCAACCCTATCATGGTGATGACGGCCCAACGGGACCCCCTGTTCATGGAGATCCTGGACAGGGCTGACCTCTTGGTTCCCGACGGAGTGGGCATCCTATGGGCGGCCCGCAAGTTCGGGAAGGCCTTGCCTGAACGGGTGACGGGTGTGGACCTCACGCATTACCTCCTTCACAGGAAGCCATCTACGAGGATCTACCTTTTGGGCGGAAGACCGGAGGTTGCCGAGCGAGCGCGTCGCAACGTCGAGAAGGAGATTCCCGGCGCTAAGATATGTGGGACGGCCCACGGCTATTTCGGGCCCGGGGAAGAGCCGGCGGTTGTGGACGCCGTTCGCGCCGCCAGGCCCGACGTCATCCTAGTGGGCATGGGCAGCCCGAGACAAGAGAAGTTTATCTGGACTCACAGGAAGAGACTGGGTGCCAAGGTGGCTATAGGGGTTGGAGGCGTGCTGGACATACTTGCAGGTGAGTCCAAGCGTGCTCCCGAGGTTTTTCAGAAGGCCGGTTTGGAGTGGCTGTACCGCTTGGTGAAGGAGCCGAAGAGGCTCCGCGCCGACCTTAAGCTCATAGAGTTCTTTTTCAAAGTGCAGTTCCTCGCGGCTTCGAAGAGGAAAGACGACGAAGCGGACGCCGGAGAAGCGGACCGGGATTACAGATGAGAGGGGCAGTTTGCATGTGGAAGCTCCAGAGCGAGATGGAAGGCGGCGGACCGTCCATCGAGTACGTCGAAGAAATGGCAAGTCGCCTGCGTTACCATATCATCCGGATGGTGGGGGCGGCCGGTTCCGGGCACCCGGGAGGGTCACTCTCAAGTTCGGATATAGTCGCGGCGCTGTACTTTGGCGGCATTTTGCGGGTTGATCCAAGAAATCCTCTGTGGAGTGACCGGGACAGGTTTGTTCTGTCAAAGGGTCACGCCGCGCCTGTACTGTATGCTGCATTGGCAGAGAAGGGTTTTTTCCCGGTGGATGTCCTCCTTACTCTGAGGAAGATGGGTTCGCCGCTTCAGGGCCACCCCGACTGCAAGAAAGTCGCGGGCGTAGAAGTCTCCACGGGTTCCTTGGGCCAAGGGCTCTCGCTCGCGGTAGGCATGGCCCTCGCAGGCAGGCTGGACAAAAAAGACTACAAGGTGTGGGCGCTCTTAGGCGACGGTGAATGCCAGGAGGGTCAAGTGTGGGAGGCAGCCATGTCGGCGGCTCACTACAAACTCGACAACCTGCGCGTTATCGTGGACCATAACCACCTCCAGATCGACGGACCCGTGGAGAAGGTCATGTCAGTAGAACCCATTGCCGAGAAGTTCTCTGCTTTCGGTTGGGAGACGGTGAGCGTTGACGGGCACAGTGTCCGCGAGCTTCTGGAGGCCTTCCGGAGGCCGAGCGCGGGAAAGCCGCTGGCCATCATAGCAGAGACCGTCAAGGGGAAAGGCGTGAAGTTCATGGAAGGGGTCGCGGGCTGGCACGGGAAGGCCCCGCAAGGTGAGGAGCTCGACCGGGCCCTTGCGGAAGTCACCATGCGCGAGAAGGCGGAGGAGAGAGGGCAATGAGAGCGGCAAGAGATGCATACGGTGAGGTCCTGGTTGAACTCGGCAAGGAAAACGCGGATATCGTGGTTCTGGACGCTGACCTCTCATCATCGACCAAGACGTCTGTTTTCGCCAAGGCCTTTCCGGACAGGTTCTTCAACATGGGAATCGCGGAAGCCAACATGATGGGGGTGGCGGCCGGACTGGCCAGCGCGGGCAAGATCCCCTTCGCGTCTACGTTCGCTGTTTTCGCCACGGGCAGGGTATACGACCAGATCAGGCAGTCCATAGCCTACGCCGGGTTCAACGTGAAGATTGTGGCAACCCACGGCGGGCTTACGGTCGGGCCGGACGGCGCAACCCACCAGGCTCTCGAGGACGTAGCCCTCATGAGAGTACTGCCCGGGATGACCGTCATCGTGCCCAGTGATGCCGAAGAGACCAAGCAGGCGGTCAGGGCGGCGGCCGGGCATGTGGGGCCCGTCTACATCCGCCTGGGCCGCGAGGCCGTCCCCGACGTATTTCCGGCTGGCGCGACGTTTGAGATAGGCAAGGGCAACATGTTCCTGCCGGGTATCTCTCGCGAGCAGGTGATTGCAGCACCTCCGTCCACCCTGGAGTTCGACGTTTCATTCATCGCCTGCGGCGTGATGGTGAAGGAGTGCTTGGATGCCTCAGCGCTCTTGGAGGCCGAAGGTATTAAGGCTTCCGTCGCCGGATTCGCTTCCATAAAGCCCTTTGACGCAGACCTGTGCCTCGCCTTGGCCAGGCAGAGCCGCCTCGTAGTCGCTGCCGAAGAGCACAGCGTGGTCGGAGGCCTTGGAGGAGCGGTTTGCGAGTGCCTGGCTGAGAACTACCCTGCCAGGGTCCTCCGGATAGGCGTCCTGGACCGTTTCGGCGAGTCGGGTTCAGGTAGGGAACTGCTGGAGGCCTACGGACTCACAGGTCCTTCGATTGCACGGAAAGCCAAGGCGGCACTCAGGTAGACGACAGGGCCGGTTATCCTGCAGAGGGGCTCTCGTCGCAGCACTTGTGACGCTATCGACAACCTAGTTGGCCGGCCGGTACGTACCGGATGCTTTGGAGATATCGTTCTGAGCCGTATATATAAGCCGTATGTGTACGGTTTCAAGGCGCCGGTCGACCGCCGGCTATCTGCTGCAGATTTGCGCTGCTCTGACACACATTGACTTTTTTCTTCCCACAGGATGAAACAGGAACACCCGATCTTCTGTCGAATATATGGTGTGGTACTGGAGTTTTGTCTCTTTTTGGGGTGACGGCCGTTGATCCAAGTGAGGGATGTCTCGAAGGCATATCCCGGAGGCATGTTGGCACTAAACCACGTGAACCTCGATATCCGCAAGGGCGAGTTTGTCTTCATCGTGGGACAAAGCGGAGCCGGAAAATCCACTTTGATCAAACTCCTGTACCGGGAAGAGGTGCCTACCGAGGGTCGGGTAGTAGTTGCGGGCAAAGACCTAACCCGGATGCGTCGCCGCGAAGTACCTCTCCTCAGAAGAAGACTTGGTGTGGTATTTCAGGACTTTAGGCTCCTCCCCGACCGCACCGTCGCAGAGAACGTTGAGTTTGCCCTCAGGGTTACCGGCTATAGTGGGCGAGACGCAAAGAAAGCCGTGGCGCAGGTCCTGGCTATGGTGGGCCTCAAGAACCGCTTGAACGCTTATCCGGGCGAGCTCTCAGGTGGCGAGCAGCAGCGGGTGGCCATCGCACGGTCGCTTGTCAGAAATCCTGACATCCTGATCGCGGACGAGCCCACCGGCAATTTGGACCCGGATACCTCAATGGAGATATTCAGGCTAATCGAACGCGCAAACAGATATGGGACTACGGTGGTTGTCGCCACCCACGCTCGCCACATTGTTGATGCGATGCGGAAACGAGTTATCGAGCTCAGGAAAGGCACTGTGGTGAGGGACGTCCACAGAGGGGCGTATGACGATTGAGGTATACCCTCGTAGGATATCTATTTAGCGAGACGCACAAAAGCATATGGCGCAGCCGCATGTCGTCGTTTCTGTCTTGCGGGACGACGGCCCTAGCCCTCTTTCTGTTGGGAGTCGCCATAATCGTCAGCTTGAACCTTGAGTACATCTTCACTGACGTACAAAGCCAGATGGAGATACAGGCTTATCTTAAGATGGAGACTTCTGACGTAGAGGCTTCTCAGGCAGTGAAAGCCTGTCAGGACATGGACGGAGTCGCAGAGGTAAGGTTTGTCTCGAAGGAAGAGGCTTTCTCGGAGCTCCGCGAGATGTTTCAGGATAAGGCGACAGTCCTCGAGGGGATCGAGAACCCCCTTCCCGCCAGCATCAGGCTCACCACTTTCCGCGCCGAAGACGTGCCGGCAGTAGTGGAGAAGCTCAAGCAGCTCTCCTGCGTGGAGGACGTCATGTATCAGGAAGAAGCCAGCAGGAATCTGGCGGTCTTAGGACGCGTAACCCAGGCCCTCTCCTTGGGCGGAACGGTTGTGGTAGGTCTTGTGGCAATAACGGTCATCGGCAACACCACCCGGATGACCATTGAGGCCAGGCGGCACGAGATAGCCATCATGAAGCTTGTCGGCGCGACCGACGGTTTTGTTATAGGGCCCTTTGTGCTGGCAGGCATTGTCCTCGGGATACTTGGGGGGCTCTTTGGAGCGGCGCTTTCCGTCGGACTGTACAACTACCTCACCACAAGTTTGGGAAGCGTGTTGCCTTTCATCCCCATACTGAGCCTTACCCGTGAGGCGGCCATCAACATAACAGGCATTCTCGTGCTCACCGGCATCGTCGTGGGCACTTTGGGTTCTGCCCTTTCACTCCGGAGGCACTTGAACGTATGAGGAGGTTCCGGCTATGAAAGGTCGCTCTCTGGTCTTGCTTTGCCTTGCTTTCGTGGTATTTGCGGTGTCTTTGACCGTATCTCCCTTTATACCCGTGAAAAAGGCTCTTGCGGATGACCTATGGCAGAAGATGACCGAACTTGAGCAATTACAGAAGGAAATCGAAGAGTACAAGTCCAGGCTCACCAAGAACCAGCAGACCCAGGCGAGCATCCTTAAAGAGCTTGAGCGCCTCGACGCCGAACTCGCGCTGGCTGAGAAAGAGCTTGCCTACATAGAGAAAAGCATTGACTACAACAACACTCAGGTCGCAATAACCAGGGAAGAGATCGCCGTCATAGAAGCCCGCCTTGCCGCTCAGAAGGCAGCCTTCGAAGCGCGCCTCGTGAGCATGTACAAAGCCGGGCAGACCTCGTACATAGACATATTGCTCACGTCCAGGAGTTTCTCGGACCTCATGGCGAGGATCCACTACCTAAAGCGACTCGCGGCCAACGACACAGAGCTTATCGAGGGATACACCGCCGATAGGCTAGAACTGGTCGCCAAGAAGGAATCCCTGGAGGCCCGCCTTGCCGAACTGGAGACACTCAAAGCCCAGCAAGAAGAGAAGCGGGACTCCGTAACCAAGAGGACCAAGGACAGGCAGAACTACCTGGCCCAGGTCGAGTCCGAAAAGGCCCAGCTGGAGAAGGCGCTGGACGAGATGGAAGCTCAGTCCAAGGCTTTGGAACGCGTTATCGCCGAGCTCCAGGCCAAAGAAGGCCTGCCCGCCAGGGACCTTTCCATGATCTGGCCGGTCACCGGTTATTGGATTACCTCCTACTACGGCTGGAGATATCACCCTGTCCTTGGCTATGACCGTTTTCACAGCGGGATAGATTACGCGGCCGACTACAACGTCCCTATAAAAGCTGCGGAGTCAGGCAGGGTTATCTTCTCAGGCGTCAACGGCGGATACGGCAACTGCGTGATCATCGACCACGGCGGCGGCATTTCCACTCTCTACGGTCATGCCAACAAGCTCCTGGTCAAGCAGGGTGATGTAGTCGTCAAAGGGCAGCAGATCGCGCTGGTTGGCAGTACCGGGCTATCCACCGGACCTCACCTTCACTTTGAGGTGAGGGTGAACGGCGAGACCACCGACCCCCTGAAGTGGCTCCCGTAGGGCTATTCTTGGAAGCCGGAATGTGGATATGCTAGACTGAATACATCGTAAAGTAACCCCATTCCCCGGAAAGGGGGAGCCGTCTTTTGATATCAAGGCGACGGACCCTTACTCTCTGTCTTGTTGCGGCCCTCTTGGCAGCCGCGGCGACTTCAGGCGTCTTTCTTTACTACATCTACTCAGGACCTCTAGGGAAGATATTCGGCATAATCAGCCTGCTGGAGCGGAACTACTATCAGCCTATCGACAGAGACAAGGCTTTGGAGGGCGCTTCGCGAGGTGTCGTGTCCAGCCTGGGCGACCCTTACTCATCCTACATGTCAAAACGGGAATGGGAAGAGTTCCAGGTCAGGACTTCCGGCGCGTACTCGGGAATTGGCGTTACTATCGACGTTAGGGACAGGTACGTGCGTATCGCGACTCCAATGAAGGGCTCGCCTGCCGAGGAGGCAGGGCTTCAGGCCGACGACCTAATCCTCAGGGTTGACGGTGAGCCGGTTTCGACCAGCGACGAAGCCGCAGCGAGGATCAGGGGACCGGCCGGTACACCTGTGACGCTTACCATAGGTAGGGGCCAGGAGTCTTTCGACGTGACGATTATCCGGCGGGACATTGTGATTCCCGCCTCTACTTACTCGATGAAGGAAGGTAACATCGGCTATATCCAGCTCCTGAGTTTCAACGAACACTCCGACCGCGAAATAAAGGCGGCAGTGGAAGACCTGAAAAATCAGGGCGCCAAAGCCATGATTCTCGACCTCCGCTACAACGGAGGAGGGTATGTCAATCAATGCCTGAATATCGCCGAGCTCTTTGTGCCGAAGGGGCCCGTTGTGACGCTCAGTTACAAGAATGCGCCTTCGGAGACCTTCTCTTCCAAGGGTTCGGGATTAGGGCTTCCCCTCTTCGTACTCGTTAACGGTGGGAGCGCCAGCGCGTCGGAGATCTTGGCAGGCGCCATCCAGGACAGCGGTTCAGGGATCCTCATCGGGGAAAAGACATTCGGCAAGGGACTGGTGCAAGGCGCGTTCCCGCTTAAGGATGGATCGGTCATTAAGCTTACGACGGCCGAATACCTCACTCCCAGCGGACGGTCCATTCACGGCAACGGGCTTGAGCCCGATGTAGAGGTGCACGGCGACGAAGAGCAACTCCAGACGGCTCTCGAGATGGCGAGCCGGGCGATAGCAGGGTCATGACAAAGGGGATGTCCTGAGAACTGTGGAACCTTTCGTGAAACTCCTTAAATCGGTTGTGAAGTCGTACCCCGGCATCTTCCTTAATCCTGTGGTCGACATATTGTACTTGGTCGTCCTGGGGTTGGTTGCCGCCCAGTACGCGAAGGTACAGTCTGTTGAGGAAAGGTTCTACGGGAGACCGAAAAACAAGGCTTTTGCCCAGACACTGTGGGGCATAGGGTTGGGTCTGGCCGGAGGCCTCATCGCGTCTGTGCTCCTGGTCATGGTCGGAGTAACCGTCAGCGACGCAGGCGTCAGTTATCTACTGCCCATCTCGCTTTTCCTCTTTCTCTGGAGCCCCAGGTTCCTGTGCTTTTCGTACTCAGGCGCCCTTGTCAGCCTGAGCTATCTTGTGTTCGGTTGGCCAAAGGTGAATGTGCAGGCCATCATGGCTCTGGTGGCGTGTCTGCACGCCGGGGAGTCGTTCCTAATCCGCTGGAGCGGCGCCGGCTGCGCCACCCCGATTTACATGCCAGGCAAGGACGGGAGGACCGTCGGCGGGTTCATGTTGCAGCGGTTCTGGCCTGTTCCCCTCATCGTGCTGTTCATGATCAGGGTACCAGACATCTCGAGAATGACCGGGCTCATCCAACTGCCCGACTGGTGGCCCCTCATCAAAGCCCCTCTCACTCCGGGACCGGGGACGCCGGTCTTCCAGATGATGCCCATAGTTGCCGCCCTCGGATACGGCGACCTTGCCACTTCGGTGACCCCTAGGGAGAAGGCTAAAGAGACCTCCCGGAACCTGTTTCTGTTCAGCATTATCCTTCTCGGGTTCTCAGTGGCCGCTTCCCGCTGGACGCCGTTTGTCTGGGTGGCTGCTCTATTTGCCCCCATCGGGCACGAGATAGTTATCCAGATGGGCAACCGCCAGGAGTCTGAGAGAAAACCCCGGTTTGTGTCCGACGGCGAGGTTGTCGTTCTGGATGTGTTCGAGGGCACCCCGGCGCACGCTGCAGGGCTTAGGAGCGATGCGCGCATAATCGCCATCGGGGGGCAGGAAATAAGGAGCCGCCAGGACCTTGAAGCGGCGCTCATGACCCCCGGCGACCTTGTCTTTACCGTGGTGCAGCCGGGAAAAGAAGAGGCGCGGGAAGTCTCGGTTAGAAGGACCGGCACCCAACCGGTGGGCATTCTCCCGGCGCCCGGGATTGGCGATTCTCCACTTGCAGTCCCCCACAACTCAGGCCCGCTCCTTATGTTCCTGAGGAAGATTCTTGGCGGAAAGGCTTCTTAGGGAACGGCGTCTACCTGGCCATTTGATGTAGGAAGCGTCTGGACACCAAACATTTGATTGCTATCATATCCATGTGTATAATGGTCAGGCGGAGGGATGTCCCCGGATGCCTGACTTCAAACTTCGATCTGATTACGTCCCCAAAGGCGACCAGCCCGAGGCCATAGATGCTTTGGTTGATGGCATCCTTAAGGGCCATAAGGACCAAGTACTCCTGGGAGTAACGGGCTCGGGTAAGACATTCACTATAGCCAACGTGGTTGAGAGGCTAAACCGTCCCACACTGGTCATCTCGCATAACAAGACTCTGGCGGCGCAGCTCGCTTCCGAATTCAAAACCTTCTTCCCGGACAACGCGGTGGAGTATTTCGTGAGCTACTATGATTACTACCAGCCTGAGGCCTATGTGCCCCAGAGCGATACCTACATAGAGAAAGATGCGACCATCAATGACGAGATTGACAAGCTCCGCCACTCGGCGACCTTCGCTCTGTTTGAGCGGAGAGACGTCTTGGTGGTTGCCTCCGTTTCCTGCATATACGGTTTGGGCTCGCCTGAGGACTACCGGGATTTGGTGCTGTCACTCAGGGTCGGTATGGTTAGAGACAGGCAGAGCATCTTGCGACGCCTGGTGGACATCCAGTACATCCGGAACGACATCGACTTCCAGCGGGGCACGTTCCGGGTCCGGGGTGACGTTATCGAGATATACCCGGCCGGCGCGACGGACAAGGCCATTCGGGTGGAGCTCTTCGGTGATGAAATCGAGAGGATTGTTGAGTTTGAGGTGCTTACGGGCAAGCCCGTGGCCGAGATGAACCACGTAGCCGTATACCCCGCGAGGCACTACGTGGTAACCGACGAGAAGATGCAGCGGGCGGTCGTGTCCATTGAGCAGGAGCTGGAAGAGCGGCTCAAGGAGCTAAGGGACGCCGGGAAAATCCTTGAGGCGTACAGGCTTGAGCAGAGGACCAGGCAAGACCTGGATATGCTTAGCCAGATGGGTTATTGCCCCGGCATTGAGAACTACTCCAGGCACCTTACCGGCCGCGCGCCGGGGCAGCCTCCCTACACGCTCCTGGATTTCTTCCCGAAAGATTTCCTGGTAATAATCGACGAGTCTCACGTCACGATCCCGCAGATCCGCGCCATGTATGAGGGAGACCGGTCGCGAAAGACCACTCTGGTGGAGTATGGCTTCAGGCTGCCGTCGGCCCTGGACAACCGGCCGCTCACCTTCGAGGAGTTCGAAGCCAGGATAGGACAGACGATATATGTGTCGGCAACTCCCGCTCCTTATGAGATGGCAAAGGCAAGCCGGGTAGTGGAACAGGTCGTCAGGCCCACGGGGCTCGTGGACCCTGAGATTGACGTGCGTCCAACCCAGGGCCAGATAGATGACCTTGTGAAGGAGATCCGGCGCGTGACGGAGAGGAAAGAGCGCGTGCTGGTCGCGACCCTCACCAAGCGTATGGCGGAGGACCTCACCGATTACCTCCGGGATATCGGCATCAAGGTTAGGTACATGCACTCTGACGTTGAGACGCTGGAGCGGATGGAGATCATCCGAGACCTACGGCTCGGGATGTTCGATGTTCTTGTTGGGATTAACCTCCTCCGCGAAGGGCTTGACCTCCCCGAAGTATCCTTGGTCTGCATCCTGGATGCCGATAAAGAAGGCTTCCTCAGGTCAGAGACGTCCCTGATACAGACCATCGGTCGCGCGGCCAGAAACGTCCACGGGAAGGTCATAATGTACGCCGACTCGATTACGGGGTCCATGCGGAGGGCTATCGACGAAACTAACCGTAGACGCAAGAAGCAAGAAGAGTACAATAAGAAGCACGGCATTACGCCCGCCACGGTTGAGAAGGCCGTGCGCGATGTCATCCAGTCCCAGCGTCCGGTTGAGTCGCAAGGCAAGTATTACTGGGCTGACACTGACCTCAAGGATGTCCCCAAGCGCGCCATCCCCAATCTCATTGAGCGGCTGCGAAAAGAGATGAAGGAGGCTTCCAGAGACCTGGAGTTCGAACGGGCGGCGCTCCTCAGGGACATGATATTTGAGTTGGAGGGTAGACTCGCCAAGGGAGATAGGCGACGGCAGACATATGACAAGAGATAAGATAGTCCTGAGAGGTGCCCGGCAGCACAACCTGAAGGGCGTGGACCTTGAGATACCGCGGAACAAGCTTACCGTGATCACGGGGCTATCGGGTTCGGGTAAGAGCTCGTTGGCCTTTGACACCATTTACGCGGAGGGCCAGCGGCGTTACGTCGAATCCCTCTCGGCATATGCCAGGCAGTTCTTGGGCCTTATGGATAAGCCCGATGTCGATTACATCGAAGGGCTCTCGCCCGCGATCTCCATCGACCAGAAGGCCGGCGCCAGGAACCCGAGGTCGACGGTGGCCACGGTCACCGAGATTTACGACTACCTGAGGCTCCTCTACGCGAGGGTCGGACATCCCCACTGCCCTCAGTGCGGTAAGCCGATCTCCAAGCAGACCGTTGACCAGATCGCCGACCAGATTGAGGCGCTCCCCGAGGGCACCAGGTTTTCGATCATGGCTCCCATAGTCCGGGGCCGCAAGGGAGAGCACGAGAAGGTCTTCGATGAAATACAGCGCGCCGGCTACCTCAGGGTACGGGTTGACGGCGTGGTCGGAGAGATCGGCGAGTTTGTCGGACGGCGCCTCGACAAGAACAGGAAGCACACCATAGAGGTAGTCATCGACAGGCTCGTGAGGCGGGAAGGCATTAGGTCCCGTCTGGTCGATTCGCTGGAAACCGCTATCGGCCTCTCGGGCAACCTTGTTGTGGTTGAGGTACAGGGATCAGGCGATTTGACCTTTTCACAAGCCTTGGCGTGCCCCGACTGCGGGCTCAACCTTCCCGAGCTTGAGCCGAGGCTCTTCTCGTTCAACAACCCGTTCGGAGCCTGCCCCGAATGTCACGGCCTAGGCGTGAACATGGAACTGGAACCGGACCTCATTATCCCGGACAAGCGGAAGTCCGTAAGCGACGGGGCCGTTGTGCCCTGGAACGGGACGCCCGACGGGTACTACATGCAGCTACTCGATGCCGTGTGTAAGCACTTTGGGATCCCGACGGAGGCACCGTTCGACACCCTGACCGAGGAGCAGGTGAACATCATCCTCTACGGCAGCGGCACCGAAAGGATACCTTTCCACTACGAGAACCAGTACGGGAGGACCAGCGACAGGTTAGTTACGTTTGACGGCGTTATCCCCAATCTTGAGCGGCGGTACAACTCGGCTCCGAGCGAAGCAGTCCGCCAGTGGATTGAGGAGTTCATGGCCACAAGGCCGTGCCCCGTGTGCCGGGGGACACGCCTCAAGCCCGAGGCACTGGCCGTGACGGTTGGCGGCAAGAACATCAGCGAGCTGACGTCTTTGTCGGTGCAGGGAGCCCTCAAGTTTCTCGAGACGGTTACGTTCACCGAGCGGGAGATGCTCATCGCCAACCAAGTGATGAAGCAGCTTAGGGCAAGACTCCAGTTCCTCATGGATGTCGGGTTGGGTTACCTAACCTTGTCGCGTCACGCAGGCACTCTGGCGGGCGGCGAAGCGCAGCGCATCAGGTTGGCAACCCAGATTGGGTCTGGCTTGGTGGGAGTCCTCTACGTGCTCGACGAACCGAGCATCGGGCTTCACCCCAGGGACAACGAGAAGCTCCTCCAGACCCTGATCCACCTCCGTGACCTGGGCAACACGCTTATAGTTGTGGAGCACGACGAAGACACAATACGGACGGCCGACTACATTGTCGACGTAGGGCCGGGTGCCGGCGAGCACGGTGGGTCCATAGTGGTTTCCGGCTCACTGGAGGACGTACTCTCTTGCGAGAATTCCATCACGGGCCAGTATTTGTCCGGAAAGAGGACAATCCCCGTACCTCCCCGGCGGAGCCAGAACGGGAAATACCTGCGCATCAAGGGCGCAAGGGAGCACAACCTGAAGAACATCGATGTGGACATCCCCCTGGGTGTCTTTACGTGCGTGACGGGCGTGTCGGGGTCGGGGAAGAGTACCCTGGTGAACGATATCCTCTACCGGAAGCTGGCCGCCGTTTTGAACGGCGCGCGGACGAAACCGGGCGACCACGACGAGATAACCGGTCTTGAGCACCTTGATAAGGTAATCAACATCGACCAGTCGCCCATTGGGCGCACTCCCAGGTCTAACCCTGCGACTTACACGGGCGTGTTTACCGACATCCGGAACATCTTCGCCATGACGCCCGACGCCAGGGTCCGCGGGTACAAGCCCGGACGGTTCAGCTTCAACGTAAGGGGCGGGAGATGCGAGGCCTGTAAGGGTGACGGCATCATCCGCATTGAGATGCAGTTTCTTCCCGACGTATACGTACCTTGCGAGGTGTGCGGCGGGAGGAGGTACAACAGCCAGACCCTTGAGGTTAAGTACCACGGGAAGAACATATCCGAGGTACTTAATATGACCGTTGAAGAGGCCCTAGAGTTCTTCAAAGATACACCGTCCATCCACAGGCGCCTCTCCACCATCGCGGATGTGGGCCTTGGCTATATCAGGCTGGGCCAACCGGCCACGACATTGTCGGGAGGCGAAGCCCAGCGGGTTAAGCTGGCGACGGAGCTTTCCCGCCGCGGAAACGAGCGAACGCTGTACATCCTCGACGAGCCTACAACCGGCCTCCATTTTGAGGATACCCGCAGGCTCCTGAACGTCCTCCAACGGCTGGTCGACGCGGGC
>DUSU01000048.1 GCA_012842425.1 Candidatus Fermentithermobacillaceae bacterium
AGTTTCGCCTTCTCGGGGTCGTTCATCCACTCATCCAGCTGGGTGGCCGGGATGTCGGCGTAGGTGACCTCTCCGCGCAAGAGCAGCTCGGGGGCCAGCGTCGCGGCTTCGGCGTTGTACCTGCGCTCGATTCGCTCAACATAGATATCTTCGGCATCCCAGTAAGTTGGGTTCCGGGTGTCTATACGGTAGGACTCGGGTTCGTACTCGGAGCAGAGGAACGCGCCGCAGTACAGAATGGTCTTCGGCCCCGTACCGAACTGTTCGCCCATCTCCTCCAAGAACTTGGCGTTGGTGGGATAGCCCCAGTTATACGTGAGCATCGAGAGGAAGTAGGGAAGGGGCCTTAACAGCTTGAACTCGAGGGTGTAGTCATCGAGGGCCCTAATGCCGACCTTGCTCCAGTCAGGCGTGACGCCCGGACGAGTCGTCTCGTCGTAGTACTTCTCGGCGCCCTCAAAAACGAACATCAGGTCAGCGGTGCGGCATGCGTTGTTAGAGTCAAGTATGTACTTTGCCGTGGTTACAAAATCGTGAGCCGTAACATCTTCACCGTACTCTTTTCCGTCCCAGGTCATCCACTTGACGCCCTTGCGGATCTTGAACGTCCAAGTGAGACCGTCTTCGGATTTGGTCCAGCTCTCGGCAAGGCAGGGCTGGCACATGCCGAAGTAGTCGTACTCTACCAGGTGATCCAAGTAGTTCGCATAGTCACCGGCAGCAGAGGGGACCAGATAGTTCCACTCACTGATCTCGCTGGAATAAACCAGCTTGACCACTTGCTCCTTATTGGGTTCCAAGCCTGTCTCTTCTTGCGGGGTCTGCTGCTGCGGGGTCTTGCCGCACCCGGCAACCAGAGAAGCAAGCAAGAGAAGGCAGACAACCACCGTAAAGAATCGCTTCATCTCGCGCTTTCCTCCTTAGTACAACGCGAATACAACGCGCCTTGGTAACGGGCTCCATGCTTCGTATGGGTCATCACACGTTTCCGAAACATAACAGTGGACTGGAATCCTTTTTGACTTGCCTCGATCGTTTTCGCCCGGCCGATCACCACCTCTGTCTGCTACACCAGATCGCCTCCATCCGTTCATTGCGATTGATCCTACAATCACACACTTGCGGCTCAAGCTCACATTCTACGAGTTGCCCAATATTTCCTCTAGCGGCGATTATGAAAATCAGCACGTAGCAGGCTATTCTTCATTATTTCAGCAGATAGGAGTACAGATCACATTGTTCCTCATTGATGAGGAGCAGCGAGAGGAAGTGGATAACGCTACCTAGCGGGGCTTCGGCTCGTGTGCCAGAAAGGGGTTCGCAGCTATATAACGTCCTATAATATTTATTATGTTAACTTATTATTATCTACGACAAGGGCGTACTCCGAGCCGTTCTCCCGCCACTCTCCGTACGTGCTCATGTATCCGTGCGCAGTTTCCATAAAACCTAGTTTCTCAAGCAGTCTTCTGCTCGCGATGTCTGAATCATATATGTGGGCGTACAATTTCTGTGCGTCCGATCTCGTCGCTATCTCAATGCGTCGCCCGACCAGTCTGGTTCCCAGGCCGCGCCGTCTCCATGTCGGGTACGACCTCTAAGCCCTCAATAAACCACTTGCCGTCTAGATAAGGCTTCCTCCAGAGCCGGCATACGCCGACCAAGCGGCTGTTTCTGCCGGTGCCGCTGGGCTTGGCTGGTTTAGCGCCTGTAGCAGGCCTTTAGTTGTTCCCATTCTCCACCCTCTCTCAATATATTTCGGCGTTCGTAATATTGCTGTTAGAATAACCTTCATTCTCCAGAGTCTGTTTTAGTAGATTTCACCTAGAACCAGAATAAGCTAAACCTGAGCAAGTGGAACAAGTTCCGCTGCCCGCGCCAGATGGTGTTTCAGTGGAAAGCCCACTATAAAGCCCCAATCTCCCCGAAACGCTTTCACCCGTGCACGGATCATCGCTGAACCTTTTCATATACGCATGTTTCCGAGAAGACGCTTTCGCTGGTGCACGCTTCCCAGAAAACGCTTTCACCGGAGGATATTTCCCGAGGATGAGATCTACATGGAGGTGTTCTCCGAGGAGCTAAGGTAGTCGGACTCTCTTGCGCTCGCGGAGATTCACGTATTCTCGTGATATGCGAAGAACCCTTTTGCAGGGACCTGATGGGAGGACGCACCCGCTAGGAAGGTCTCAAACTCGCCCTCCTCGAGGTACCCAGGGACGTATTGAGTCCCTGCTCGCCGGACTACTTCCCTCCTCGGGCCTGCGACCATGCGTGGGGGTCTTTCAGGAATTCTCGGATTAGGTTCGCGGCTGCCGCACCGAAAAAGCCCTTCTTCTCTCCCACTTCGACTATGGCGGGCCAGTCCGTAAGCCACCTGGCCTGGACTCCGATCGCTCCGAGGGTCTTTTCGTACTCGTCAACGAACCCGTACGAGGCGACGGTGAACACGTGGCCCACTTTGAAACCTGCGTTCCTGAGGCCCTGCACGAAGTTCACTTTGCTGCCGCCGTCGAACATCAGGTCTTCCACCAAGACGACGCGCTTGCCCTCATCCAAATAGCCCTCTACCTGGGCGTTCCGGCCAAACCCTTTTGCCTGCTTGCGCACATACAGCATGGGAAGGCGCATCTTGGAGCTCAGGAAAGCCGCGTAAGGGATCCCTGCCGTCTCGCCTCCGGCAACCGCGTCCACCTTTTCCTTCACGGTCTCGGTGACAAGGGCGGCAAGCATGTCCACGGCCTCCTCCCTCTCCTCGACGAAGGAGATCAGGCGTCTAACGTCTATGTATACGGGGCTCTTGGTCCCTGAGGTAAGGGTAAAAGGCTCTTCGGGCCTCGCGCCAACTGCGCCAATGTCTATAAGTATGTGGGCCATCCTAATCCTTCTGTCTTCGGCCCTCATGGGAGCCATTTTCCTAAGTCCTCCTTCATTTCACGAGGTACTGTAGCCGACCGTCACGTAACGGCTTTCCGAAACTTCACTGCCACACTTGCTGCAAGTCCCTGATGATATACTGAAGCGCCTCGGCCGGCTTGTCCAGACCGTCCTCTCCCCGGGAGCGTAGTACGCTCCTCAGCTCCTCAAGGGCCTGAGGATGCTTCCGGATGAGGGACTCCAGCACTCCCCTGAAATCCTCAGGCAGGGGCGCTGAGAACTCCATGGGCCGGCCGGTGGACGGATGATGGAACCCCAGCACCATGGCATGAAGCGCTTGCCCCCGGAGCCCAAGGTCGTTCCTTTCCCTGCCGTACACGGGGTCTCCCACAACGGGGTGCCCGAGGTGGGCCATATGGACCCTGATCTGATGGGTCCTACCGGTCCTGAGCTTTGCCAGGAGCAAGGTATAGTACCCCGAGAACCGGGCCAAAACCTCGTAGTCTGTCACGGCGCTCCTTCCGGTGGGCACAACGGCCATCTTCTTCCTGTGCACCGGGTGCCTCCCGATGGGAGCATCTACGGTCCCGGCATCCCGGCGCACCTTCCCCAAGCACAGGGCAATATACACGCGCTTCACTTTACGCGCCTTTATCTGGTCCTGAAGCGACTTCAGTGCGGTCTCGTTCTTCGCGACCACCATGAGCCCGGTTGTGTCCTTGTCGAGGCGGTGGACAATCCCCGGCCGGACCTCTCCGCCAATCCCGGCGAGGTCGGGACACCGCGCCAAAATAGCGTTGACCAGCGTGCCCTGCCGGTGACCTGCAGCAGGATGCACGACCATCCCGCGGGCTTTGTTCAGGACCAGCACGTCCGAGTCCTCATATACGACGTCGATGGGGATATCTTCGGCAGCGACATCCCATTTCTCCGGGGGCGGGACAACAAGGCATATCACATCTCCGGGCTTCACCTTGGTCGATGCTTTGGCAGAAAGACCGTTAAGCAGGATGTTTCCTTCGTCTATGAGGCCCTGGGCCCTCGTCCGGGATATGCCTTCTCCGGCGGCCGCTTTCGCGACAAAGACGTCGAGCCTTTCTCCGCCTGACAGCCCATCCACCTGGAACGTGAGAGTCTTAAGGGCAGTGGCATCTCCGGACACGGGGCCCTTATCCGTGCGCTTCGCGCCGTTCATTCCTCAAATCGCCCTTCCGGCGAAAGCAAGAAGAAGACCGCCATGAGGACTGCGCCTATCACTATGGCGCAGTCGGCCAGGTTGAAGACCGGCGGAAAAAAACTGAGGCTTATGAAGTCAGTGACGCTCCCGAAACGCACGCGGTCCAGGAGATTCCCCAGCGCGCCGCCGGCGATGAGGCCCAAAGAGACGACGCCCACGGGGCCCTCTTTTCTGATCTTTGGGTATATAAGTATTGCCAGGATGATGCAGCCGACGCTGATCAGCGCTAGATAAGGAGCGGCGCCTTGCAGCATGCCGAAGGAAGCGCCCGAGTTGGACCAGTGGCTGAAGCGCAGGAAACTCCCCAGTATGTCCCGGGACTCGCCGAGGGCGAAGTTACGCCTTATCCAGTCCTTGCTTAGGTAGTCGCATGCAGAAACCAGCAAGAACGTGGCCCAGAACAGCAATGGTCCTCCCCCGCCTTACGCGTGACGTATGAGCTTATCTCACAATTAGGATACTCGACCCTGAAGCAGCGAGGCAAGGAGTGGAAGGGTCTGCCGGGCCTGATCACTGCCTGCACCGCATATCAACGTGGGCGAGTGCGATGGGGGCCTTCGGTCATGCGCTTATCCTCGGCACTTATGTCGTCCGTAAGGGTTTCGATGCCGCCCATGGGAGGGAAGTTCCTAAGGACCGATTCTTCGACCGGTCTCCAACCCGGCGGTTGGGCTTCGTGAGACTCCTTGCAGCCTACGCACAGTTCGGTCTCAGGGGCCGCCCGGAGCCTCCCCTCAAGGATCGGGGCGCCGCAGGACACGCAGTACCCGTACGTGCCTCGCCGTATCCTGTCCAGAGCCCGGTCGATCTCGACCAGGTCGTTTTCCATGCCTTCCTTAAGCCCCAGGTCTTTCTCTCGCTCAAACGTCTCGGCGGCAAGGTCCGCGGAATGCTGGTCATAAGTCGAGCTCTCACCGGTTGAGTCCTTGAGGCTCTCCGCGAAAGTACCTTCTTTGATTCGCCTCACGCCTTCGCTAACGTTCTTTCTCTGCCTGAGAAGGATGCGTTCGAACTCGTGCAGATCAATGTCTGTCCTCGGGCTCCGCCCGGAGCTCAGTCCTTGGTCCACCCATATACCTCCTTGGATGTCGTGTGTCGGAGCGCTCCTGGGATCACTGCCTCGGAGCGCTGCCGCCCCCATGCGTGGCCCACGCGCAGTCTATGCCTTGCGTCTAGCTATCCTTTCCCTTTTAGGTACTGCTGGATGATCCACACCAGTTCACCCAGGAAGTTTCCGATAATCGGGAGGTTCAGGATGTAGCTTCTCGTGAGGACATAGATGATCATGGCGCCTAAGAGAGTAAAGCCTACGGCCAACCCCGCCCCTCTTGCGAGTCCCCCCACGATGTTGAGCCAGATGAGCCTGGCGGGCCGGTTCAAGAGGTTCACGTACTCGGCTATCTTGGCCCGCTCTAAGGAATCGGACACTTTTATAAGTGTTTCTTCGAGAGACCTCTTGCGGGACTCCCTGTTGTCTCGGTCCCGTGAGTCGGACAATACCCTCTCTCCCTGCATGACGGCTTGAAACCTCTCTCGTCAATAGGTTCCCTCGGAGAGATAAAGGTAATCCACCAAGGAGGATAACCGCCCCGAGCGGAGGGAAAACGCGACGGGTAGTCGAATACGCAAGTGGTCTCCTGCTAATCACGACAAGTTCCGTTACAGGAGGTTTTTGCTATGAGTGAGGGAGCCCCCGTCCCTTATCCCACCTCTCCAAGACCTGAAGTCCTAACCCTATCCCCCTATATTCCAGGGAAGCCCGCAGACGAGGTAAAGCGCGAACTCGGTCTTGAGAGAGTTGTTAAGCTCGCGTCAAACGAGAACCCCCTGGGACCCTCTCCAAGGGCCATGCAGGCGGTTCAGGAGATGGCGGAGTCGCTCCACATCTACCCAGACGCCGCGGGGTTTCATCTGAAGACCCGGCTCTCCCAGGTATACGGAGTTGCGGCAAGCCAGATAGTGCTGGGAAACGGGTCCGATGAGATCATCATGCACCTGGGCCAAGCCTTCGTTAGGCCCGGAGACGAGGTAGTGATGGGCGACAAGACCTTTCCGGTGTACAAGACGTCCACGCTGCTTATGGGCGGAAAGCCGGTGGAAGTGCCCCTCAAGAACGGCTTCTTGGACTTGGAAGCCATGGCGTCGGCAGTGACAACCAATACCAGACTCGTATTCCTCTGCAACCCCAACAACCCGACCGGCACCATGACCAGAAAGGCCGAGGTAGACCGGTTCCTTGAGGCGATACCTCCCCGTGTGCTGGTAGTATCCGACGAGGCCTACGCCGAGTATGTCGGGGATGAGGAATACGGCACCCTCCTACCCCACCTGAAAAACGGAAAGAATGTCGCAGTCCTGAGGACGTTTTCCAAGATATACGGGCTGGCAGGTCTCAGAACGGGCTACGGTCTCGTGCCCGAGTACGCCGCGGCGCTCATAAACAGGGTAAGGCTTTCTTTCAACCAGAACGCGCTGGCACAAAGAGCCGCGCTGGCAGCGCTGGATGACCTGGAGCACGTACGAAAGAGCATCCGGATGGTGGAGGAAGGCAAAGAGTACCTCTACCGGGAGTTTGCCGCGATGGGGCTAAAGACCTATCCTACTTGGGGCAACTTCATCATGGTGGACACGGGCAAGGACTGCCAGGCGGTCTTCCGCGCGCTCCTTAGGCGCGGCGTGATAGTGCGTCCGACTTCGGCGTGGGGGCTCCACACCGCCCTCAGGATCACGATCGGCACGCCGGACGAGAACGCCCTGCTCATCGAGGCCTTGAAGCAGGTCCTTCAGGAAGTCTAGCAAGCACGCGGGCCTGCCGCCAACCGGCAGGCCCTTAGTTATCCGCCTCTGCTTCTTCCTATTCCCCGTTCACCGCGGCCCTCTCGGCCTCTCGTGCGTAACCAAGGATCTTCTCGGTGATCTTTTCTCTCAGTTTGTTTATGCCTCCGAAGTCCATGTTTGGGGCATAGCAGCGCTCCATGGCATCGTGATACTGCTTTGCCTGGCTGATGTAGAATATTGCCAGATTGAAAAGCCGTTCGAACTCGTTCCTTGCACGTTCGGCGTAGGGCTTGTGGTCCGCCACGACGGCGGCATCGGTGCACTCGTTCATGTCGATGATTTTGTCGGCCGGTCCGGGGATATAGGTGTGCGGCGCTATTGACTTGGTGAGCGCAAGACCGAGTTCTGGCACGACCACATGCTCGACCTTGTCAGGATGCATCGGGCAGTAGTACGCCTCGGTGAAAAACCCGCGTTCCAGCGCCGCTCTCTTGACCTTCTCGAGGAGGTACGACTTCCCGGTCCCGGGTTCTCCCTGAATAACGTACCTGGTCCGGCACGGCGAGACGATGGTGTTCAGGTAGTTCACCATGCCGTCCGGGGTTATGGCGCTGGCGAAGAGCTTCCGCTCAACGCCCGGCTTATTAGACACGGGGATCCCATCGAAGCACTCATCGATGATCCTCTGGGCGGTGATGTTGGCCTTTCCGCAGTCCAGGGCCTCGATACACACGGACTCCCAGTCCTCGTAGACCACCTGCGCCGCCTTAAGGTACCTGTACGCGCGCCCAAACACCGACTCGATACCGCGCTGGGACTGCAGTATCTCCTTCTTCTTTGCCCGGACGGCGTCTTCGTCCCAGAACTCTCCCAGCCAGATGATCTCGTCAACCGCACCGGGGACCTTGGGGTCCACCACGTGAGGAGACGTGCCGTCCACAATGCCTACTCCTATCGCCGGAAATACCACGCCATCGATCGAGTTGTTGTCTGAAGAACAATGGTGCACCTCAACATCGTACCCGAGGTCCACCATGTGTTTGGCTATACTCGTCATGAAGGTGGACTTACCTACTCCCGGTCCGCCCTTGATCACGTAGATGCGACGGCTGTCCTTCGGCAGGATGTAGTCGTAGTAGGAAAAGAACCCCATGGGAGTGTTGTTGCCCGGAAAGACGCGTTTCACATAGCCTCTCTTAATCAAGAGTAAGTCTCCCCCTATCTTCTACCTGGCATTTTGATGGTGCGCGACAAGCCGGCGCACGTCGCATCATATGATGAATCGCGCGGGCGTGTGAAAAGGAGTAAAATGGAATCGAGGGGTCAAAAGCTCGGGGGTGTGGCCATGGTCTCTATACCTAGGTGGGTAACGGTCACCGCAGGCATCGCGTTGGTCCTCTGCCTTGTCCTCGCAAACGTCCTCTTGTCAGTGCGAGCAACCGCCACCAACATTAGGCTCTATCAAGACCTCTGGACCGAGCTTAACGTGATGGCGGACACGGGCATGAAGATCTCGGACCTCACCGAAGCGGGAAGAAAACTCATCGACTACTTCATAGGGAACTCCTCTTCGCCCCAGATCACTACGAGGATAGACGGCCAGGAACGCCTCCTTTACAACAACAAGGAACTCACGCACCTTAAGGACGTAAAGGACCTTTTTGTTTCGGCGTTCACCGCAGAATGGGTCGCGACGGCCGCGTCTTTCGCCATCGCCGTGCTTCTACTCACCTCCGGTAAGTACCGGGAGACGTCGCTGGCCATCTACGCCTCGGCCGTGCTGTCCATCGTTCTCCTTGTTCTGGTCGCCTTGCCTGCCGCCTTGGACTTCACCGGATTGTGGACCAAGTTTCACCTAATGACCTTCACAAACGACCTCTGGCTCCTAAACCCCGACACGGATTGGCTCATAAGGATGTTCCCTGAGCCCTTCTTCTTCGCTATGGCAAAAAGGGCCGGCACTCACGTCGCGGTTACCGCGCTTGTGCTGGCCCTTGCGGGATTCGTGATCGCATTTATCGGGAAGAAACGGCTCCGAAGCGAAAGGCGCTAGCCTGCCGGCCAACCGGCTACCGGACGTAGGCTACGTTTCCTCCCACTACCGTCATTTCAACCTTGATATCCTTTATATCGTCATGAGGTACGCGGAAGATGTTCTCCGAAAGCACGGTGAAGTCGGCCAGTTTCCCGGGCTCAAGGGTACCCTTCCTGTGCTCGGCGAACTCGGCGTAGGCGCCGCCCACCGTAAACATCCTGAGGGCTTCTTCCACAGTGATCCTCTCGTTGGGGTAGTACGACGTCTTGGGCTCGCCGTCCATATCCTTTCTGGTGACCGCGGCGTAAATGCCCCACAAGGGATCCGCGGGCTCAACCGGGCAGTCGGAACCTCCGGCCATATGGACTCCTGCCTTCAACATGGTGCGCCAGGCGTATGAAGAACGCATCCTCCTGAGGCCAACTCGCTCCTGCGCCCACCTCATGTCAGTAGTGAGGAACTTGGGCTGAACATCGGCAACAACACCATTGCGCTTGATCTCCGATACGAGCCCCGGCGATAGGATCTGCGCGTGGACAACCCGGTGCCTGGGGCGCTCCCTGGTTATCCTGTTCTGGGCGTAGCCGATGGCCTCAAGGGCGACACGCACTGCCCTGTCGCCTATGGCGTGGACCGCCACCTGCATCCCCAGGGCGTGGGCTCTGTAGACCTGCGCCTTGAGCTCCTCTTCGCTCAAGACCAGTATGCCCGAGGTATCGGGGTCGTCGGAATAGGGCTCCTCAAGCGCTGCAGTCCTCCCGCCCAGCGAACCGTCTGCGAAGATCTTCACGGCGCCGATACGGAAGTAGTCGTCGCCGTCTCCCGTCCTGAGGGGCCCTTGGGCCAGTTCATCAAGTGACTCGTAGGGCAGGTCCCAGTAAACCCTCATCGGAAACCCTGAGGCCCTCACCTCGCTGTAGATATCCATGGTCTCCCGGACCCCGGCATATCCATCGTTCGGATGTACCGAGGTAATCCCCCTCTCGAGGAGATACCGGATGGCCGCTTTGGTGGACTCCACAAGGATCTCCCTGCTGGGCTCGGGGATCTTGCTTCTCACAAGCCCCTGCGCCGATTCTCTGAGCACTCCCGTGGGATCTCCATACGGGTCTCTGTCAATCACCCCGCCGGGGGGGTCGGGGGTATCGCGAGTAACGCCTGCCAGTTCCAGAGCTTTCGACGACGCTACCACCAGGTGGCCGCACGCTCTCGTGAGACATACGGGGCGACCGCCGCTCACTTCGTCCAGGTCCTTCTTGGTGGGGTAGCGCTTCTCGGCGAAGAAATCCTGGTCCCATCCCCTGCCCAAGATCCACTCATCGGGTCCGGCCGTCTTGGCCTTCTCGGCGACGAGCCTCTTGAGCTCGGAAATGGATTTCACGTCGTGCAGGGAAAGATGCCTGAGCCCGATACCCAGGTTCATAAGGTGCATGTGACTGTCGATGAAACCGGGAACAGCGACCTTCCCTCCGAGGTCGATGACTTTCACCTGGGTGCCTGCAGGGAAGGCGTTCCGCGCTTCTTCCCTGTCGCCTACATAGATGATCCTCCCGTGGTAGGCGGCCAAGGCTTCCCTTTCCCTGGTCTCATGGGGAAATACGTGGAACCTCCCGTTTTGAAAAAGGACCGCTTCGTCGTGGGCCACAACACTCACTCCCCTAGGGCTAGTCTTACGCATGCCTCAGCCAGCACCTTTGTCGGGTCTACGACGGGCGCTTCGAGGTCGCCGTCCCGGAGGACGAGCGGCAGCTCGGTACATCCGGCGATGACGGCCTGAGCTCCCGCTTCGACCAGTCTCGCACCTTGGCGGAGCGCTATCTCCCGGCCTTTCTCTAGGTTTCCGGCTTTAACCGAATAGATGGCCTCCATCACTTCTTCTTGGTCCTCGTCGGAGGGAACTATGGCGGAAATGCCCGCTTCCGCGAGGTGATTATGATAGAGTCCGGTTTTCAGTGTTCCCGACGTAGCCAGGATCCCCACACGCTCCACCTTTCCTTTGAGGACCCGGGCAACCTCCTGCATCATGTGGAGGACCGGGACCTTAACCGCCGCCTGGATGGCGCCGTGGAAGTAGTGGGCCGTGTTGCAGGGAATCGCTATGAGACCGGCCCCCATGCTTTCCACGTTCTTGGCCGTCTCCACGAGGAGCGGAGTAGGATCTTCACCTTTTCCAAGGATATGGGCCGTCCGGTCAGGGATGGCCGGGTTGTTGTCGATGACGATCCTCAAGTGTTCTTGGTCTTTACTCGCAGGAGTAGCCTTTATGATCTTCATGAAGAGGTCGGCCGTGGCTTCCGGGCCCATACCTCCTACAATACCTACGGTCTTTCGGGCATTCTTGCCTCCGGTCATGTCCAAACCGCCTTTCTGCAACTAAGCATCCATGACATAATCGTGAGCAAAAAGGACAATCTGTAAGGCAGCTCACACCTTCCATAAGGCAAGGACCATCGCGGTGAAAAACCGGCCTAAGCAGGATTCCCGGTTAGCCCTGACGGTTCAAACGCTCGAGGATGCCGGATGTCCCGGATTCCAGCATTTCCATGGTCGATTCCAAGAACGATTTGAACTCCGCCTTGAACCGGAGAAGGGTCTGCCGCGCCCGGTCTACTTCCTCGTAACTCTTCTTGACCATCTCCTGGGCCTCTTCGCGGGTCCTCTGGGCATCCAGAAGGGCCTGTCTTTTTATGGCGTCCGCTTCTCTGAGGGCAGCTTCTTTTATCTCGTCTG
>DUSU01000113.1 GCA_012842425.1 Candidatus Fermentithermobacillaceae bacterium
CAAGCCGCTACGATGATAATGAGGTCGCTCGGAGAGGTAGAGACATCACTCGAGCTGACGTTTGAGGATGCCGAGTCAATCCCCGAGTGGGCACAGGCGGCAATCCTTGGTGCCGTAGAGAAGGGTATCATCACCGGGTTTGAAGACAACACCTTCAAGCCTGACCTTAGCGCCACAAGGGCTCAGGCTGCGAAGATGCTTTCGAAACTCACCGTGGTGAGGTTCGAAGACTAAGAGACATAGCCGAACCCGTTAATACGGACAATCATCTTAGGTGGGCTTGGTCCCACCTAAGATGCTTTTTGCGTGCCTTTGCGCGGAGACACGTCGATGCAGAGCGCCCCTCGAGTTTGCGAAGCATCAGGGAAGCATCAGGCCGGAAAATGACCAGGCCCCCGAACGGATGTACCCGACACTCTCTGACGGTTCGGCATTGCTAAAGTGAATCTTGAGATGGTTGCGCGCCCCGACTGTTTTCTGAAAGGGGGGAGGATTTACCACGTTTGAGGCGAATCTATTGTGTTACCGTAGCAAGACGTTGTTGCGCATTTCTCGAAGCACCATAACCGCAGCCAATATGCAGTACAGTGCCGCTTTCCGTGTTATAGATGTCTGAAATTCGTCGTCAAGGGGGCTTGATTCTTAGTTCGTGAACGTCGTGTAGTATCGGGTCTGTGGGTGTACGGATGACAGTCAACATGTGAATGCAAGTTTTGAATGCGGAGGCAGTGAAGGGCAAGGATAAGTGGTCACCTGTGCCTTGCTCGGAGCCAGTGGTGAAACCGGCCGCAAATGCGCGGGCGGTTTTTGTTTTCTCTCACTGGAAGGAGGGGATGCGTGAAGCGTGATCAACTGATGGTGACTGTCTTCTCAACAAGAGGAGCGGTACCCAGGGTTTGGACGGCAATCTGGCGTTCTGAGGAAATAGGCAAAGAATGTCGCGTATCACGGGTCAAAAAGACCTAGTAAGATCAGAGGAGAGGATCCAAGTGTCTAGAAAAGTAGCATTGAGGTTGACATTGGCGTCGTTATTGGTCTTAGCGTTTGGGGCAATAGCCTTCGCGTCGCCTACCAACCGGATCTCAAACGAGCTTGACGCAAAGCACACAGTCTTTCAAGAAAGTGTCCATTCTACTTATCAGTTCTCATATGAGATACCGTCTGAGATCGCGATGGGGGAACGGCGAACATTTGATGTGACGCTGTCATATCTGGACATGGGGGATATTGGCTACGACTTCGCCAGGGTTAATGTCAACATCGTTGAACAACCCGCGCCGTCCAGCGTAGAGCTATGGGCGACGGATGACACAGGAACATACAACCTTGCTGAAGTCGGATACTGGGGCCCTGAAGGTGGGTTCCCGATAGGTAAAGACTATGTAGCCACAACTTCCGTGGAAGTAGTCTTCCATAATACAGGGCAGTACAGCATTGAACTGACGCTGATCGACCGGGCGGATGACGACCTTGTACTCGTTACGAGTACCATTACGGTCGATGTTGTGTACCCGCTGACCCTGTCTTGGAACGAAGATGCCTTCGGATCTACTTCTGTCGGAGAGACGATCACTGTTAACACCACCGCGACTAGAAACACCGAAAACCCCATTGAGCGTATGTACTACGTCATTGAGGTTTACAAGGATGATGACTTCGCCACCTCCGATGATGTAGAGGCCATTGGTTTCGGTCAGGACTCCGAAGGGAAGCCACTACCTTCTGAAGGTATACCGGTAGCCTACAGTGGAACTCCGGGAATCTTCTACTTTGGAGATCCCGGATCCGGCTTCACCTTTACTGCCGAAGAAGTATCCACTAGCTTTGAGATCACTTTCAACACGCCGGGCGAATATCAGATCAAAGTGTGGGCCAACCAACTTCCTTTGGACTAACGGGGCCCCTTATGTTAGGAGGAGCGACCTATGAAAAAGACGTTTGGTAGAGGGATCGCTCTTGCCTTCCTACTGGTACTGCTTCTAAGGCCCTATAGTGCTGTAGCAGCACCTATAGGAAGGCCAATCTCCAACATACTAGAAGCAGAACACAGGGTTACTCAACCATCAGTACCCGGGCCTGGCTCGGGTACTGGTGGCCCTTTTCTACCTCCCGTAATCGCGCCGTCCGTAACAGGGATCATTGATGAAACCGGCGGGATAGTTGGTTTTGAAGACGGAAGCGCTGCACTTCAGGCGCCTCCTAATGCCGTCCTGGAAAGGGTGACCGTGACGTTGGCTCCTGTGACCGAGGTCACCCAGCCTACTACTGGCATGGTCATGATAGCCGGAAAGGTCTTCGAGATCACTGCCGAGACAGAGGACGGAGAGCTCGTCACCCAGTTCTCCGAGCCCATAGCCCTCACGTTCACGTTGACTGAAGAGGAACTCGAGGAGGCAGAAGTCAACCTCGAAGACCTCAGGGTCTTCTACTGGGATGAGAAGGCGGGAGCATGGATAGCTCTACCCACCAGGGTTGATCCTGAGACGGGTACGGTCACGGCTGTAACCGACCAGTTCACGGTGTTCGCCGTCATGGCCAAGCCCGACATGCCCGCGCTCAGCGACATAGAAGGTCACTGGGGCGAGAAGGACATCCTGAGGCTTGTAAGCCTTGGAGTGGTGGGCGGCTACGAAGACGGCACGTTCCGACCCGAGGCCGGTATTACCAGGCAGGAGTTTGCGAAGATGGTGGTACTGGCGGCAGGCCTTGAGCCTGATGCCGAACCTGAGCTTACCTTCGCGGATAGCGACGAGATCGCTGAGTGGGCCCGAGGGTACGTATCTGCTGCGGTTAGAGCAGGGATCATCACCGGAGTAGGAGACAACCGCTTCGCTCCGACAGACCCGGTGACCAGGGCACAAGCCGCTACGATGATAATGAGGTCGCTCGGAGAGGTAGAGACATCACTCGAGCTGACGTTTGAGGATGCCGAGTCAATCCCCGAGTGTAGCCGGACAAGATAGAATCCCCACAAATGGACAAACTGTTTCCTCACTGTCGGACAAGATCGTCCCCACTTTAGAACAATAAAGAAGGCCTGCTCCGAGCTGAGCAGAAGGTTTCTGTTACCA
>DUSU01000049.1 GCA_012842425.1 Candidatus Fermentithermobacillaceae bacterium
CTCCCGCTCCTTAGGGCGGGAGGGCCGCCTATGGGGGCAGAAGAATGCAGCTCAGCATGTTCTTCCAGCACCTTGCGAACGCGATCTCGCTGGGAAGCCTCTATTCTTTGGTAGCCATCGGATACACAATGGTGTACGGTATCCTGAGGCTGATCAACTTCGCTCACGGCGACCTACTTATGCTCGCGGCATACATCGTCTACTACGCCAGGGGGATGTTCCACCTGCCCTGGCCCATCTCAATAATCCTAGCAATCCTGCTCACGGCGGGGACCGGCATCCTCGTCGAACGCGCGGCTTACCGTCCTCTCAGGGATTCACCGCGCACCACCATCCTGATCTCGGCTATCGGCGTCTCGTTTCTCGTGGAAAACCTCGGACTTGTCTTGTTTGGGGGGCGCCCGCAGCCCTTCCCGCTCCCGGCCGTTTTCGACTCGGGGAGCGCCCGGGAGATCGGTGGAGTGCGGGTCGAGAACATTACGTTCGCCATCCCCGTTGTCACGCTGGTACTCCTCTACGTGCTGTTACACATCGTCCACAAGACCAAGACCGGGATGGCCATGAGGGCGGTGGCCAGGGATTTCGATACGGCCGGGCTCATGGGGGTCGACGTGAACCGGATTGTCGCGATTACTTTCGCCATTGGGTCGGCATTGGCGGCCGTGGGCGGGATCATGTGGGGGATGAAGTTTCCTCAGATAAACCCGCTGATGGGCATGATGCCGGGCATGAAGTGCTTTATCGCGGCAGTGTTCGGCGGGATCGGGAACATCCAAGGCGCCGTTGTCGGAGGGTTCATCCTAGGCGTGGCCGAGATCATGATAGTGGCCTTTCTGCCGTCAATATCCGGCTATAGAGATGCGTTCGCTTTCGTAATCCTCATAGGCACGCTCCTCATAAGGCCTACCGGCCTCATAGGGGAGAAAGTCGCGGAGAAGGTGTGATGCGATTGTCGCGCTTTCTGAAAAGAGACCTTGTGATACTGGTCTTGGCAGCAGTCGTAATCGCATGGGCAAACGGTGACTTGGAAGGCCTTCTCGGTATACCCGGATGGCAGTCGTACGGGGTGCGGATCATCAACATGTGCGCCATCAACGCCATACTGGCGCTCAGTCTCAACTTGGTGAACGGGTTCACCGGCCAGTTTTCTTTGGGCCATGCCGGGTTCATGGCTCTCGGAGCCTACACAACTGCCCTGCTCACTATGGATATGGCCGCCAAAGATAGGGTCTTCTTCATGACCCCTCTGGTTGAGCCGCTCCGCAACCTGACCCTCCCGTTTCTGCCGTCGCTCATCCTCGCGGGCCTTATAGCCGGCCTTTTTTCGCTGGTCGTTGGGATACCCGCGCTCAGGCTCAGGGGCGACTACTTGGGTATTGCCACCTTGGGATTTGCCGAGATCATCCGCCTCATTATCCAGAATGTCCGCAAGGTGACCAACGGCGCCCTTGGCCTTAAAGGCATTCCCCAGGTCGTAAACCTGTGGTGGACGCTTGGGTCTGCCTTCATCTGCTATCTCATGTTGAGAAACCTCATTAACTCCAGCTACGGCCGCGCTCTCAAGTCCATCAGGGAAAACGAGACGGCGGCCCAGGCCATGGGCATCGATCTTTTCAAACACAAACTCTTGTCTTTCTTCATTTCGTCGTTTTGGGCCGGCGTAGGGGGAGGTCTTCTGGCTTCTCTCCTCACCACCATCGACCCGGTTCAGTTCAAGTTCCATCTTACGTTCCAGGTGCTTCTAATGGTCGTCCTAGGAGGGATGGGTTCTCTCTCCGGGTCCATCATCGCGGCGGGCATCGTCACCTACCTTATGGAGTTTCTGAGGATCGTGGAAGAGACCCACTACTGGGGCTCAATCACCATACCGGGCATCCCCGGCCTCAGGATGGTCATATTCTCCCTGGCCTTGGTCTTGGTGGTTGTCTGGTACCCAAAAGGGCTCATGGGCGACAGCGAGCTCACGGCACAGGGTGTCAAAGCGTTCCTTGGCCGTTTCCGGAAGACGCTCCGGCTCAAAGGGGGCAGACCGGTGTGATACTGGACATCCGCGGAATGAAGATGCAGTTCGGAGGGCTGGTTGCCGTCGACAACCTTAACCTGAGCCTCGAGCAAGGAGAGCTGGTCGGCCTCATAGGCCCCAACGGGGCGGGAAAGACGACCGTCTTCAACGTAATAACGGGAGTGTATGCTCCGACGCAAGGGACCATTACTCTGGAAGGCAGAGACATAACCGGGATGAGGCCAGACCTCATCACCAGGCTGGGTGTCGCCCGCACATTCCAAAACATCCGCTTGTTCTCGCGCATGTCAGTCATCGAGAATATCCTGGTTTCTCTCCACTGGCGCCTGGGGAGCAGCGTGTTCGATGCCATCTTCCAAAACCGCAAGTACCGGTCTGAAGAGGCCTCAATGAGAAGCCGGGCCATGGACCTCCTCGCAAGGGTGAACCTGGACAGCGTGGCCGACCTGCCGGCGGGAAGCCTGCCCTACGGCTCCCAAAGGAGGCTCGAGATCTGCCGGGCTCTGGCCACCGAACCCAGACTGCTCCTCCTGGATGAGCCCGCCGCGGGGATGAACCCTGCGGAATCCATCGAGCTCATGAAGTTCATCGGGAGGATACGAGACGAGTTCGGCCTGACCATCCTGCTCATTGAGCACCAGATGAGGGTTGTCATGGGGATATCCGAGAGGATCGTGGTCCTCGACCACGGCATCGTGATATCTCAAGGAACGCCCCGGGAGGTTTCACGAGATCCCAGGGTAATTGCGGCTTATTTGGGAGTGGAGCAGCATGCTTGAGATAATCGATCTTCACGTCTCCTACGGCGCCATAAAGGCCGTGCAAGGCATAAGCCTCAAGGTACCCGAGGGAAAGATCATCGCTTTGATCGGCACCAACGGGGCGGGGAAGAGCACGACGCTGAGGACAATTTGCGGCCTTCTGAAGCCCGAATCCGGGCGGATCCTCCTGGAGGGTCAAGATATCACCGGACTTCCGACCAAAGATATCGTGAGGCGGGGGATAAGCATGGTGCCCGAAGGGCGGCACGTGTTTCCCGACCTTACGGTCTACGAGAACCTGATGCTGGGCGCGTATATCCGCACCGACCGCAAAGAGATAGAGGAAGAGCTGGAGGAAGTCTACCGATTGTTCCCCCGTCTTAAGGAGCGCAGCCAGCAGCTGGCCGGCACGCTTTCAGGCGGCGAGCAGCAAATGCTGGCTCTCGGGCGGGCGCTCATGGCCGACCCCAAGGTCCTCCTGATGGATGAACCTTCGCTCGGACTGGCCCCCGTCCTGGTCCAGGAGATCTTCTCCCTCATAAGGCGCATTCACGAGCGTGGCAAGACGCTACTCCTAATCGAGCAGAACGCGAGGGCCGCGCTTACGCTCGCCCACTACGCCTATGTGCTTGAGACCGGACGTATAGTCATGGAAGGGACAGGCGCCGACCTCCTCAAGAACGATGAGGTCAGGCGCATATACCTCGGAGAGGGTGAAGTCGCCGGCTGATTTAGTGGGGCGTAACCTTCACCCTCCTCAGGAGGTTGGCGTTGGTGACAACGGTTATCGAACTTGTCGCCATAGCTATCTCCGCCATGACCGGGTGCAGGAATCCCAGTATAGCGACGGGTATTGCTATCACGTTGTAGAAGAACGCCCAGAAGAGGTTCTGGCGGATCTTGCGGAAAGTGGCCCGCGACAGTTTGACCGCCGTGACGACCCCGGAGAGATCGCCCCTTACCAGCGTAATATCTGAAGACTCGATGGCTATGTCTGTGCCCGTGCCTATGGCTATGCCCACGTCTGCCTGGGCGAGAGCCGGAGCGTCGTTGATACCGTCTCCGACCATGGCGATTGTCCCAAACTTGTTCTGGAGTTCGGTAACCGACTGGACTTTCCCGTCGGGCAAAACTTCCGCCACCACATGGGTAATGCCCACCTTCTTGGCTATGGCGTTGGCCGTGCGCCGGTTGTCTCCCGTGACAATGGCGGTGTCCAGCCCCATGGCTTTGAGCTCAGCGATGGCGACCTTTGAGTCTTCCTTTAGTGGATCGGCCACGGCTATAAGGCCGTAGACTGTGCCGTCAACGGCCACTATCATCCCGGTCTTTGCCTCTTCTTCGACCCGCCTCAGGTCATCCTCGATGGCAGATGCATCAATGCCCTCATCCTGCATGAGTCGCCTGCTGCCGACCAGCACGCGTTTCCCTGACACACGCGCCGAAACGCCTTTTCCGGTTATGGATTGGAAGTCCTCGGGCGGCTCCACGGTGAGGCCGCGTTTCTGAGCCCCTCCGACCACCGCCATGGCGAGGGGATGCTCCGAGCGGCTCTCCACGCTGGCAGCCAGCGCCAGGAGGTCATCTTCAGACATTGAACCTTCCGGGGCGGATTTGGCCAATACGACGTCCGTTACGTCCGGTTTCCCTTTGGTGATCGTGCCGGTCTTGTCAAAGACAACTACCTTGACGTCTTTCATCGCCTGGATGGCCTCGCCCCTTCGGATCAGCACTCCGTTTTCGGCGCCGATCCCGCTTCCGACCAGGAGAGCCGTGGGGGTGGCAAGGCCCAGCGCGCACGGGCAGGCGATGACGAGTACGGCGATGGTCGCGGATAGCGCAAGCGTGACAGGACCGAGTTCCGGATCGATCCACGGTATGGTGGATGCCGCCTTAAGTAGGATGCCGACCATAAACTCCGGGAATACAAGCCACACGACGAGTGTCACGAGCGCGATGCCGACGACGACCGGCACGAAGACGCCCGTCACCCTATCTGCAAATTCCTGTATGGGGACCTTGGTCCCCTGGGCTTCCTCTACAAGCTTGATCACCTGGGCGAGGAAGGTGTCTTTCCCCACTTTGGTGGCCCTTACTTTGATGAAGCCGCTCTGGTTGATCGTCGCTCCTATAACCTGGTCTCCGGGCTGCTTCTTGACGGGCATCGATTCGCCCGTGGCCATTGATTCGTCGATTGTTGTGGAACCTTCGATCACTTCGCCGTCGGTCGGCACCTTTTCGCCCGGCCGGATCGCCAGGATGTCTCCGGGCACAACCTGTTCTATGGGGACCTCAACTTCCTGATCGCCTCGGATAACGCGCGCGGTTTTGGCGCCCAGTTCGAGCAGCTTCTTGATGGCCTGAGAAGCCCGGCCCTTGGCCGTCGCTTCGATATAGCGCCCGGTTAGGTGGAACGCCATGATCATCGCCGAAACGCCCGCGTAGTTAGCGACCGGGAGAAAGAACATGGCAGGGCCCGTTAGGAAAGCAGCGCCCGTGCCCATGGCAATGAGCACGTCCATGTTGGCGCTCCCGTGGGACACCGCCTTGAAGGCCGAGACAAATGTCTTGCGCCCGAAGATCGCGAGGGGCGGTATGGCGAGGAGGATCATACCTGCGTTCATTACCATATGGTTTGGCCACATGATGCCGAAGAACATCTCGGGTATCATCCATAGCATGATGGGGATGGTGAACGCCCAGGCTCCGAGCATCCGGTTCCGGGCTTCTCTCATCTTGCGGACGTCGTCATCTTCTTCCCCGGATACGCTCTCTTCGTCACCTTCGACCCCAAGCATTTCGTACCCGGACTCGGATACCACACGGCTCAGAGTTTCCCTGCTCACTTTCGTTGGGTCGAACTCTACCGTGGCCTTCTCGGTGGCGATATTCACGCTGGCGAAGAAGACTCCATCTGCTTTCTTCAGCGCGTTCTCAACCGCGGCAGCGCAAGCCGCGCACGTCATGCCGCCGATTCTTAGGACGGCTCGTTCCTTTGACTGCTTTACGTCGTATCCGGTATTTCGAATTACCTCGACGAGTCCGTCCCGGGTGATCGCTCCGGGGTCATATTCAACACAGGCCTTTTCGGCCGCCAAGTTGACCCGGGCGCTCGCCACACCTTGGGTTTTCTTTAGAGCCGATTCGATTGCGTTGGCACATGCTGCGCAGCTCATGCCTTCGATCTCGAGCGTCGTTTTTTCGGGCATATCCTTTCGCCTCCGCTATCCAGGCATATCTGCATCTGTGGTGTCGTGACAGCGCCGTTTGCTAAGCCAATTATGCCTCAAGTCGACATGTCGGGTGTCGAGTCTATTGTACCCTATAACTACTACGACGGATAGTACCCGGTGTTCTATGCTCCCACATAGCAGAAAACCCCGCGGCGACCTGGCCGCGGGGCCCTCCAAAGAGACCTAAGTTGCCACAGGCGGACTACTTCCCACCGAACGAGACGGGCACCCTCACCAGTACCTCGCTTCCCTTTGCGAACTCGACCATCCCACTCGGGCTCTTTGCCGGCTGGAGGTCCATGATGAAGTTGAAGGCTCCCCAGGTAGGCGCCTGCGCTCCGGCTCTCAGCGAGTGGGTCACCTTGACAGTTTTGGAGCCCAGGACGCTGTGCCCGTCGTGGACGGTGACGGTAAACGAGCCCACGTCCCATTTGGCAAAGCCGTACATCTGGACCCTCTCGGTAAGGAGTGCACCCCGGTCGGGCTTGAACACGACGATCTCCTGTTCAGGCTCGACGACGGCGAGGTTTACCCTCTCGGGCCTTTCTCTTCCGTCAACGGTCGATATCAGCGTGATCTCAAGGTCAACGTACTTGGCCATCGAGAGCTCGAGATACGGGTAGGTTATTGCATCATCTGCCGGACCGGACGGTGGATTGAGCCGCACGGTCAGTTCCACGACCCCACCAATCCCAACGCTCACATCTTCAAGTGACATGGTGTACCCACCGGTGGGCCTCTTGCCCGCGGCAACCATCACGATAGCCTTGTCGCCGGTCCTAAACACTGCGGCAGACGGTGCGTCAACCTTGGAGATCTCGGCGAAACCGGAAGTTATGGCAGGGTCGCCACCCGGTCCTTCGGTAATCATCGGGGGGAGTCCCGGTATCGCGAGAAGAAGGTTATTGAGGTCCACAGAGAACACGGTCTTGTTGCCCTTGGAGTCTACAACTACCGCCTGCTTGCTGTCCCAGTCGTAGTAGACCTTCTCCTGTCCCGACCACAGGGTGTGGCTGGCTTTGGACGGGTCAAACGAGTCCCCTGCGCTGCCACCTTTCACTTTCTGAGCTTTCTTGAGGACGTCAATGATATCACGGGGGTTACCCACCATTACCGAGTTCCCGTACTTATCTGCTACATAGAGGTCTCCTTTGTCCAGCTTGGCCAGGGATACGATGTCCTTTGCCTTGCAGGCCGTCATGGCCGCGGCAAGGAATATCAAGGCCACCAGCAAGACCGCTTTGAACGTCCACGTGCGAGTGCCGCTCGTCTTCCTCATTTTTCATTCCTCCCACCTTGCAGAGACGATGAGTCGTCTACTTGGTTCCCGTGAGAGGAAGAATTTGATGAGCTGCTACTCATCTAGCTCCGTTTTCCCGTGATTACGGCGCCCAGAGCGCCGCAATATGGGCCGTGCTCGAGGAATGCGAAGAAGTCGTGGCCCAGAAGGGCTCCAAGCTCTTTGAACCTTTCTCTCACCAGAGGGTGCCTGCTGGGTGAGCCGGCGATCACTATTGTGTCCATCCGGTGAGCTCTCGCTACCTGGATGGAAATCACGGCGATGGTCTCAACCACAAGCTGAAGTACGGCAGAGGCGATGTCTTCTTTGGACGCTTGTTCTATCTCCACGGAGCCGAAGTTGGATGCCGTGAGCTCATTGAGAACGGGTGATGTCTTGGCGTCGGGATAAAGGTCCGACACCATGAGGTCGACCCGGTGACGGTTTCCGCGGGAGGCGAGGTCCATTATGGTCTCGAAGTCGCAGGTCCCAATGAGAAGGCGCGAAAGCCCCGTTAAGGTGCCGCCTCCGACCGCGGTGCCGGCCGTCCGCGTACCCTTCCCATTCAGAACTGTGAATACCGATGTCCCGGTACCGAACGCCACCAGGACGAACGAGTGAGATGGACGTCCTTCGCTCGAGAGCATCTCGTGGGCTCCTGCCCAGAAAGCTTCCAGCTCATTTATCCGGTGGACCCTGTCTTTCAGGTTGTCCGGCAGGTGGGCTTCGAGGACCCCGGCCCTGCATCCCGTAAGGTACACACGGTCGTATCCGCTCAGCGTACGGGCCAGATCTACCGCCCCATCGAGGTCCGTCATGCGATATTCTCTCAGTCCGTCACGAATCGTCACGATTTTCGTGAGCGAACCTCCGGCGTCCATCCCGATCTGCAACCTAATCAGCTCCAATCAATGAGTCCCAGGACATTTTACACTAGACCCCCATCGCGCGCAGCGAGGGGCCTCCTGAAGACTTCCCTTTGCCCGAGAGGAGACTACGGTCCATCCGGGGCGAAATCAAGGAGAATTTAGCACTTTTTAAGGGGAAATGGCTTGTACTTGTTGTAACAAGGTGATAAAGGTCTTTGTGAAACCCGCAGCGCTACCGTGAGGTGAAGGACGTTGTCGCTGGATCTTCTCCGGAGAGACTATGAGGCAACCCTGAATGAACTCGCCTCGGCTGTCGGACTGGACTATGAGGAACTGGCGAGATTCTGCGGAGATATTGAGAACGGGAGTTACGGGGCACTCAAATTGAAGGAGTTTTTCAAGGCTCCGGAGATAATCGACATGTTGGACCGCTTGGCAGAGCTTTCGGACCAGTACAGGAAGAAGGCTCTACCGGCCAAGACTTGTTGATATGCCTGTCTAGATCACCGTCAGCCATTCCGCCGGTCGTAAGAACAAAGCAGGGGACTTATCATAGAGGTCATGTCAGGACCTCTTTCTACGTTTTTGAGGGGCATGTTTGAGTGAACGCGCGGTCTGGCGCTTGAACTCCGAAGACGCGAGACAGGTGCCCCCGGCCCTCTTATAGAATCGTGTCTCAAGTTACCTGATTATCAGAGGAGAAACGGTCGATGGGAGGGTCCTCGTTGAAGAGAAAAGCTCCGTCTTTGAAGCAGGGGGATGTAGTAGCGGTCGTGGCGCCGTCCGGGGCAGTCCACAAAGACTCTCTGGATAGGGGTATCGAGATCCTGGAGTCCCTGGGCTACAGGGTGAAGACCGGGAAGTCGGCGCTCAAGCGCTACGGCTATCTGGCGGGAGATGACGTTGACCGGGCTCAGGACTTCACGGCGGCATGGACAGACCCTGAAGTAAAGGCGGTTGTGGCGGCGCGCGGAGGATATGGGGCAACGCGTATGCTGCGGTATCTCGATTTTGACGTGCTGAGAGATCACACAAAGATCCTTGTGGGGTTTTCAGATATCACGGCGCTGCACCTCGCCTTCTGGCGGGAAATGAACCTCGTCACCTTCCACGGTCCCATGGTTGAATCGGGCGTAGACTCGAGTCTTTCGGTCCCCTATAACTTACAAGGTTTCAGAGAAGTCCTGGACGGTTCTTGGAAGGGCGGAGAGCTCAAGATGCCGGAGGAAGCAGCCGCAGCACCCGGTCCGGACAAGGCCTCCGCAGAAATCGTAGGGCCTGGGGACGTAAAGGTTGTGGCTTCCGAGGTGGCCCCGCTTGAGGCACTGGAAGGTGGGCGCGCATCCGGCGAACTGGTCGGCGGGAACCTGTCGCTCATCGCCGCACTATGCGGGACACCGTGGGACCTGGACACCACCGGCAAGATCCTTTTCCTCGAAGAGGTTGGAGAGAGGCCCTACCGGGTTGACAGGATGCTCTGCCAGCTGGACGAGGCGGGAAAACTGGCCGGCGTGGCAGGCGTCTTGCTGGGTGACTTCACCGACTGCGATCCCAGCGGTTCTTCGCCTTCCTTCACGGTCTGGGAAGTTCTTGAGCAGTACTTCCGGGGCACCGGGAAGCCGTGCATCCGTGGTGTACCTGCGGGTCACGGCAAATACCGGGCGGTGCTGCCTCTGGGATCATCGGTTGAAATGGACGCGGACCGCTTGACAGTTAGGTTCCTGGAGAGCCCCCTGACCACGTGAAAACCATAATCTGGAGGGGAACCGGAACTTCCACGGAGCCGTCTTAGTGGTACGGGAGGAAGCCGTCTGTCTGAGTGACGGTTCAATATGCTGCGGGAAGAGGTTGAGAAGATGAGCGTGACAGGCCGTAAGAGGTTTTTCAGGAGCAAGGCGCCTCGCTTCGTCATGCCATTGGTCTTGCTGCTGGCCGTCTTGGTAGCGCAGTTGGCGGTGCGTCCATCGACCGTAATGGCGGAGTCGCCTGAGGGAAGCGGCGAGGTTCAGGGTATGACCCGCTTCTGGGTCTATCACCCCATGTATCTTGTGAGCGACATCTATGTCTACCCGGTGGAGTACTACGTGCCGGAAACCGAGTCACCCGAACTGGCAGCCATCGAGGCCCTCATCAACGGTATGCCCGAAGGCACGGGGTATCGTTTTGTGACGTTCCCCAAGACCACCAAGGTGCTCTCCTTAAGCACAGAGGATGGAGTGTGCACGGTTGACTTCAGCAGCGACATCCTCCAGGCGAACGTCGGGTCAGGTGGGGAAGCAGCTTTGCTCGAGGCCATTGTGTGCACGCTGGCACGAGGCTCCGAGGTCGATAAGGTCCGGATCCTCGTTGAAGGGCAGCCCGCTGAGACGCTGGCCGGGCATGTGGACATCACAGGGCTCCTGGAGCCCCATTGGGACCGCATCTACCGTGGGTTTGACGATTCCTACCAGCACTGGGCCGGCGGGTCGATCATGATCTTGCAGAGCATGGACATCATGGTCGGCTATGAGGATTGGAAGGTAAGGCCTGACGAGCAGCTCACCAGGGCGCAGTTCGTGAAGATGTTGGCGAAAGTGCTGGAACTGCCCTACTCTGGTGAGCAGGAGATGCCCTTCAGCGATATAGGCGATCACTGGGCCGGCCCGTATATTCTGAGGGCCCTAGCCGCAGGAGTGATCAGCGCCGACGATTACGGCCCGAACTTCCGTCCCGACGAGGTCATCCCCAGAGAGGAAATGGCGTACCTACTGGTGCCTGCCAGGGAAGCCTATGCAGCCGCGCATCCTGGAATCGTATATCCCGACCCGGCTGAGGTGCCGGCTTTTACGGATGAAGCCGAGATAGACCAGAAATACGTGGAACGTGTGAAGGAATGCGCCGCCCTCGGGCTCTTGACGGGGTATCCCGAAGGGTATTTCGGACCCAATAGAGGCCTTACCCGCGGCGAAGCCGCTACGGTCCTGACAAGGCTGATGGGCGTTAGCGGCGGCGGCACTCAGATCGTCGTGTCGACTCCCAGACTGGGCGCCAAACAGGGAGAGGGCTCCATCTTCGTCCTGGGTTCGGTGGCGGCGTTTGAGGGGACCACGAACTTCCGCTTCCGGGACGCGGAGGACGAGGTATGCTTCGACAGCTACACCACCTCGACCCAAGGCATCGGTTTCGGGGCCATCGGAATGTCTGTTGATACCTCGCTCCTTACCGGGACCCCTGCGGTTTTGGAAGTGTATCTCATAAGCATGGAAGATGGCTCTGAGTTCAGGCTCACGAGAGTGCCGGTGCAGTTCGGCGAGACCCCGGGAGAGTAGTAGAGTAAGAGTGCAACAGATTAAGAGAGTAACCGGAACACTCCGGATGCCCTAGGCGCTCTGCCTCTCGGCCGGTTGACACCGACGGCTCATTCTGAATAAGATGTGAACGGCGAAGCGGAGCGTTGTTGGGCAACGGCACGGGCAATAGCGGAACAAGAGCCGGTGCTAACGCAACGTACTCATGAGGGCGACAGGGTAGATACAATCGACCTGTCGCCTTTTGGTTTCTCTTGTTTAGCGTCACCACCGTCCCGTTTCCGTCCTCAGCTAAATGCCCGTGCATAATCCGTCTTCAGACATGACACCCCTTTCCTGAATTCTGCCTGCTTCGACACCTAGCCGCCCTTGTCTTCTTTTCCTCGGGGACAAGCCATGACAAGTCCTGCGTGTTGGCAGGAATAAAATGGAAATAGAGTGGGCAAGGGGGGTCAGGTTTTGAGTAACGTGAAAAACGTGAGAAAGTGGCTTGGTTTCCGCCAAGTCCCCGGGATTGAGGTCAGCCCGGGCTCCCTTCTGGCACTAGGCTTGGGTCTTCTACTCGGAAGGACCGCATTTGCTGACAGTCTCTCGCCCTTTGGTCCGGCTCTCTACGCGGGGACGCGAACTCTGGGAGGTTCCATCGGAGTTTTCGCCGGGCTTGGGGTTCTGGCAGGCAGCGCGACTCGAGGGGATTGGCTGCTTCTCGGCTATCACGCCCTTGCCATCATCCTTGTCTCCCTGCTTCTAAAGCCGGACCTGAGCGGACACTATCCTAAGGCGCTTGACTCCATTATTGCAGGCGCCGTTGTCGCCGTATCCAGGGGCATCGTTTCGACGATCGACTCTCCTACTCTTTACGCCTATCTCTTTGCCCTGCTTGAGGGGCTATGCGCAGTTATCATTGCCTATCTATCCAAGGCGGCGTTTTCTTACGCCAAAGATATGTCTCCCGCACAGAAGGAACGGAGTTCTGAGTCGCTCCTTGTGCTCATCCTGTTCGCCCTCGGAGGTTTGGCCGGGATTGGAGTCCACGGGATGAACATAGCCACGGCAGCCGTGATGTCCTGCACCCTGATTGCCGGCTATGCGGCCGGGCCCGGTCCGGGAGCGGTGTCAGGTATGGCCGGCGGGCTGGTCGTAGCCCTTACAGGCATTGAGGACCCCGGCATCATCGGCGTGCTTGGGATTTCCGGCGTGTTGGCCGGGATCGGAGGGTGGTTCGGCAAAATCGAAGCCGTGCTGGGTTACCTTTCAGGAGGCCTTCTCATGTCTCTCTACACCGATCCCGGTAGGCCCCTGGTGTCTGCCCAGAGGCTTCTCATGCAGGCCGTCGCGGCAGTGCCGGTCTTTCTCATGGGCAACAGCGTGGCGCGCGAGATATCTCAGAGGTTCCCCGTCCTTTCTCAGGCACGGCGCTCCGAAAAGCCGAAGTTTGACTTCGAGCCGCTCCGGATCAGGATTGCGGCGGTATCTCACGCCCTCACCGAGATGGGAGATATGTTGGACCAAGCGGCAAGCACCGCTCTGGCAGAGCCCAGGTCCCCCGAGGACTCCGGGCTGCTTGGGGCACAGGCCGTGATGCCGCTCAAACAGGTTGCGGAAAGGGTGTGCCGCGGCTGCGATCGGAGGCCCACTTGCTGGGAAGACGAGTTTGGTGACACCTACGAAGCTTTTTCAGCTTTCATCCGGCAGCTCTCCATATCTGGACATGTGTCGTCCGAGAACGATGTGTCCGGGCTGTCCGACCGGTGCGTCAGATTCCCCGAAGTCGTGGCCGAGATGAACCATCACCGAGAGATACAGAGGCTCACCACGCGCATCTCCATGATGGACAGAGAGACAAAGGAAAGCATCGCTTTCCAGTACAAGTGCCTGGGTCGTCTACTGGCGTCACGGCCAGTCCCGGCATCCGAAGAGAAGCGCCGCTCATCTCGCCCGGGTCTCAAGGTAACGGTGAAGGGAGAGACGATCCCCGCGGCCGGCGGGATAAGCGCAGGTGACAATTGGGTCAAGTACGACCTGGACCGAAGGCGCATGCTCTTGGCCCTTGTTGATGGAATGGGAAAGGGCGACAAGGCCGCCAAGCAGAGTCGAGATACTCTGGAGATCTTGAAGGCGCTCCTCGATTGCGGGCTTGATTATGACTCTTCCATTTCATTCCTAAACTCAGCACTCTTCCTCGCCGGTACGCCCGACAGTTTTGTGGCCGTTGATTGCCTGCTAATCGATCAGGAGACCGAGCGGGCATACTTCCATAAGCTGGGGGCCCCTCCGTCCTTTATCCGCAAGAAAGACGGCAACGTCCTGGTCGTGAGAGGGCAGAAGCCTCC
>DUSU01000050.1 GCA_012842425.1 Candidatus Fermentithermobacillaceae bacterium
CGGAAACCCGGCCCACTTGGACTCCTTTCTCCGCGTGTAGGATGCGCGGCCCCCGTCAAAGCCCAGACTACCTGACGATGCGGCCTTTGCGGAGCGTCCTAACCCTCACCCTGCCTATCGCCGGATCGGTAGCCACAGCGTACAGGTAGTCGCCCACCAGCATCAGCTCATTGTGTTTCGAGGTCAGGTCCGTGTCCGGCCCGTAGCCGTCGCCGTACTCCACGAGATACTTCGCGTCGGTGGTTTCGCCCTGGCGGGCCGTCCACCATTCCACGACGAAACCTTTTTGGGATTTGCGGACCACATAGCCGCCCCATTCGTCCTTGCGCTCGTAGGGCGGCTCCTTCTTGGGCCTGCCGGGTTTGCGCCGCTGGAAGCCCTCCACGTCGCGGAGAGGGATGATCCACTGACCATCCTGGCGGACCTTGTATCCCATTCTGCCGTCCTGACAGAGTTTGCGCACCCGCATCTCCGTAACACCGAGCATGGCAGCCGCCTCGCCGGTGGTAAGCACCATATCCCCGAGGCTCTCCAGAGCCTCCTCCGCCCATTTGGGGTGCACGTCGTCGAGCACCTCGATGGTGCCGCGTGCGTCCTCGATAGCCTCCGCGAGTGAGGCGTACCAGTGGATGCCGTTGGTGCCGTCATCGATGTCGTCCGCCGGCACCTCGTCCTGGCCGTCCTCGTTCTGGACGGGCCAACGCCACTCGGACCAGGAGAAAAAGTACCTGGACCCTGCCTTCCCCACGGCGTAATTCGTGAGGTCGCCTAAACCTTCTGTCCAGAGGGTTTCGCATGATATCATTTCGATTCTCCTTTCTCCGCGTGGTACGTATGCGCGGCCCACGAACGTAATCCTGCGTCACCTCCTGCCTACATAATATATATCGAAGCGATACCAAATATGTCAATAGCGATTATGCTGGGATTTACCAAATTCGTATCGGCACAGGCATAATTTTTCCGTAATTATTTCGTGGACCGAATTGACGCAAGCCTGACGCAAGCCTGACGCAAGACTGCGGAAGGCTTACCGCAACAATGTAGGCAGCGTTGACGCAGGGCCGCGATAGCGAAAACATAGAAAGCGCCTAAACACGACGAGAGAGCGGGTGGATTTATGCGCCTCTAGCAGGTGGGGGTAACGTTGACGCAATGTTGACGCAAAGCTTCCGCAACATTGACGCAACGTTGCGGTACAGGTAGAAGTAGAAGTAGAAGTTAAGTAGTTGTTTAGGTAGTTGTTTAGATCAGGTTAGGTAGAAGTGTTCATCTCAAGTTGAATGTGAGATGAACAACCGCTCCCACCACCGGTTCTCCACAAGATGATCGCTTGTCAAGTAGTGCAATCTCTCTAGCAGGGAAAATGATGGAAGGTTTTCAGGCTTGACAGGCTGTGCTATGATATAATCAGCGGGAGCGTGTACACCGAAGATAGAGCCCTGGCATCGCGCCGGGGCTTTTTGTGTTGGGAAAGGTGGTGAGCGCTGCGATGGCAGACGAAAACCAACTCACAAAAAAACAGCGGGCGTTTCTCGCGGCTTATACTGAAGTGGGAAATGTGACTGACGCTGCGAAAGCGGCGAATGTCGCACGGTGCATGCACTACGAGTGGCTAGAGCAGCCTGATTATGCTGCTGCTTTTCGGAAGGCCGAGCAGCAGGCCGCGGATAACCTCGAAAAAGAGGCCATTCGCCGCGCGGTGGAAGGCGTCCGGCGCATAAAGTTCGGACGCAACGGACAGCCGCTCATCAACCCCGAGACCGGTGAACCATACGCGGAGCACGAATACAGCGACACGCTGCTAATCTTCCTGCTCAAAGGTCTCAGGCCGGACAAGTACCGCGAGAACGTCCGCCAAGAGATCAGCGGGCCGGACGGAGAGCCGCTGACCATCCAGATCGACGGTGGCTTCCAGGTGCCAGGCGTGCCGAAGGCGCCTGGTGTTGAGAAGTGATTTGGCGTGCCGAACCGAAGCAAGCGGTGTTCCTTTCCTGTGAGGATGATGAGGTCCTTTACGGCGGGGCAGCCGGCGGTGGGAAGTCTGACGCGCTCCTCATCTTCTCCATCATGCGGCGCGTGGCGATACCCAGCAGCCGGGGGCTGATACTCCGGCGGACGTTCCCTGAACTCGAGAGGACTCTCATTCTGAGGTCGCACCAACTGCTCACAGGCCGGGCGAAATGGCAGGCCCAGCAGAAACGGTGGAGGTTCCCGAATGGTTCCATCCTGGAGTTCGGCTACTGTGCTAGCGAGGAGGACGTGTACCAGTACCAGGGCGCTGAGTATGAGGACATCTGCTTCGATGAGCTGACGCAGTTCACGGAGTTTCAATACACCTACCTCCAGTCACGTCTCAGGACGACTAAGCCAGGCGTAAAGGTGCTCACGAGGGCCGCGACTAACCCGGGCGGGCCAGGCCACTTGTGGGTAAAGAGCCGATTCGTAGACGTGGGCCCACCAAATACACCCTACCGAGACCCTGAGAGCGGACTGGTCAGGCGCTATATACCGGCCACAATCGACGACAACTCCTACATCGACCGAGCGGCATACGAGAGAAACCTATCCGCGCTGCCGGAGGCAGAGAGAAGGGCGCTCAGATACGGCGACTGGGATGTGTTCTCGGGGCAGTATTTCCGAGAGTTCCGGCGCGACATCCATGTCATCCGTCCCTTCGACATCCCATCCTGGTGGCGCAGGTTCAGGAGCCTAGACTACGGCTTGGACTGCACGGCCTGCTACTGGTGGGCAGTTGACCAGTCGGGCAGGTGCTTTGTCTACAGAGAGTTGTATGAGAGCGGCCTAAACCTCTCGAAGGCAGCGCAGAAGATAGTCGATATGACTCCTGCCGAGGAGCGCATATCGTACACGGTAGCATCACCAGACCTCTGGAACCGGCGGCAAGAGACTGGGCAATCCGGCGAAGAGATCATGCGGCAAGCGGGACTCACGGGGCTTGTGAAGGCAGACCACAACCGCATACCGGGATGGCGAGCCCTCCGAGAATACCTGGAGCCGTACACCGACGAACAAGGTGTGGAAGTGGCACGGCTGGCGATATTCGAGAATTGCGTCAACCTCATCCGCACACTACCCGCTCTGGTACACGATACGCACAACCCCGAGGACGTTGACGACGCTTGCGAGGACCACGCGCCCGAGTCCATCCGCTACGGCGTGATGAGCCGCCCAGGGCGCTCAGTTCCCGAGGAGGAGCAAAAGAAGCGCCTGCGTGCACGTCAGAAACTCGTGAGACCCGCGTCAAGGATTACCGGCTACTAGGAGGCGAACCATGCAAGCGCACAGGCTGCGAGACAGGCTTTTCCCGCTCCAGGAATGGTGTTTCTGAAAGGCGGTGCCCGAGATGGCTAAGGCCAAGACAAAAGTTCCCAAGTTTCAGAAGGTCAAGCCCCTTCTCTACCTGTACAGGGATGACATAGGCGGCATCCCTGACTCCCTGAAAAAACTCGACCCCGGCGACGAGGTGGAGGTCACGGCTTTGGTACGGGTGCTCACAAAATCGGTTGACCCGAAAGGCATCCGGAGCATGGAAGTGGAGTTTAACCAGCTCAAGCCCTCGAAGAAAGGGCGGTGACACGTTTGCCAAAAGACAAAGCGCAGCTCCAACAGCTCCTGCTCCGGCGCTTCACATACGCGGAGTCTGACAGGCGCCAGAACTACGACGAGATCGCCTCAGAGTGCTACCAGGCTTACATCGGCTACCGCGAGCCGCTTCCTGAGGGCGTGCAGCGATCCAACATCCACATCCCCCGGACGTATGAGTACATCGACACGCTGAGGGCGAGATACCTCAAATCACTTCTTGGCAGCAGGCCGTATATTGATTTCATCCCCGTTGGCCAGACGCTGGAGATTGTGCAGACGAACTCTGAAAAAGCGGAATTGGCAGCAGCATTCTTGGACTCCCAGTTGGAGCGGAACTGCTTCCCGGCCGTGCTCTATGACTTCATCACCTCTGCTCTCGTCTTTCCCCTGGCCGTCATGTCTGTGGGTTGGCGGTACGAGAAGCGAAAGGTGAGGCGCAGGATATACGACCAGAAGCTAAACACCTACGTCGAGCGTGAGTCGGAAGAGGTCGTGTGGGACGACAACGAATTGCAGCACATCCCGTGGGGAAATTTCTGGTGGGACCCGATGGGTTCAGACCTCGACTCCTGCAGGTACGTCTTCCAGCGCACATACGAGACGCAGGAGCAGATAGAGGCTAGGCTCAACCTGCTCAAGGAGCGCGGCAAGGGCAAGGTTTACGAGTTGGACTGGGACAGGCTAAGGCGGAATCCACCTCCAGGCACGACAGGCTCTGACAGCCCATTCGACGTGAGGCAGGCCGTGGGACAATCCCCCGCTTCTCCCTCGGATGACGGGACGGAGTACACGCAAAAAGGCACTCCGCTCTTTGAGGTCCTGCACTACTGGGAAGACCACGAGCACGGAATCCTCGTGAACCGGGAACTTGCCTACTACGGCGACTCACCATACTGGCGGCACGGAAAGAAGCCGTTCGTGGCGGCTGTGTTCGAAAGACTTCCGACTGGTGAGTTCGCCGGACGGTCTGCCGTGGCCCAAATCCTCGGGCTACAGGCGGAGACCAACACGCTGCGGAACCAGGTCATCGACAACCGCTCGATGGTCATTAACCGCATGTGGTGGCTGCGTGATGAGTCGATGGACGAATCGGAACTCGTGAGCCGCGCTCATGGAGTCATCCACGGACGCTGGAATGAGGATTTCGGTCCAATCGACATGCCGGACGTGACGGCGAACGTCTTCCGCGATGACATGCAAAACCGCATTGACATGGAGAACGCCCTCGGAGTACCGCCGGCTCAGAGAGGGGCCACAACCGACAGGCAGCAGACGGCAACAGAGATCGTGACCCAGGCTTCGAGCGCGGGCATCCGCTTCGACGTTAAGATCATGATGTTCGAGGCCGTGGGCCTCAAGCGCCTTGCGTACCTCATGGACTGCAACAACCAGCAGTTTATCGATGACAAGCGGCTGGTAAGGCTGATCGGCTCCGACGACAACGAATGGCGGGAGGTTGGCCCCGGCGACCTCATAGGCGAGTGGGATTACAGACCGGCAGGTTCTTCCGTTGACCCGGCAGCGAACCCCGAGATCCGAAGGCAGCAGCTCATGGAACTCCGTGAGCGCATGAAGGATAGCCCGCACATCGACCACTACGAACTCGACAGGATGATCCTCCAAAGCTACGGCCTGAAGAACGTCGAGAAGATCATGCTCCCCAAGCAAGAACTAGTGCCACCGACCGAAGCCCCGGCAATACCGATTGACCTTCCACCTGGAGGCGAAACACCACTACCACCCATGCTCACGGGAGGTGGTCAATGATGCGTCTTGACCTGAAGCGCCGAAAAGAAGAGACAGAGGCGCTTGCTAGACTGGCTACATCGTCCGACTGGCAAATCTTGAAGCCAATACTCGGGCGTTTAGCGGATACAGAACGGAGACACCTCGTTCAGGCAGACTTTCAGAACCTGCTTATGGTGGGCAGATCGCAGGGACGCGCCAACGCCTACGAGAGCATTGTCCTGATGGTCGAGAAAGCCCCTGAGCGAGCCTCCAAATACCTAAAGGAGGAGTAACACCTCATGTTCGAAGAGCAAATCTTCCCAACCCTCTCCCCCGATGAGCCCGAAGAGGCCGAGGACACGGAGAAGGACGCCCCCGAGGAGGCTGACGAAGCCGCGGACACGGCAGGAGAGGAAGAGGCTACAGCCGACGAGAAGGCTGAGGGCGACAAGCCCCAACTTATCTTCGGCAAGTACAAGTCGCTGGAGGAAGCGGAAAAGGCATACAAAAACCTGGAACGCTCCTTCGGCAAGAAATCAACCGAGGCGGCCCGGCTGCGAAAAGAACTGGAACAGCTACGGACACCCGCCAAGGACGAGAAGACTGAACCGGACCCGCTCGAAGAAGTCCTCAAAGACCCTGACAAGTGGATGGAGCGGCTTTACAAAGAGGGGCCTAAGGCCGTCCTCGAGATCGTCGAGAAGGCGGTCGAGAGGCGCACCAAGCCCATTGAGGAGAAAGTCGCGACGAACACCTACATGGAACAGGTCAGGCAGTTCCGTGAGGAGCACCCCGACCTGGACGAGTACGCAGAGGACATGGCCGAATGGCTCAAAGCCCACCCCAAGATAGCCAGAGAGCCGGATGCCTTGGAGACGGCTTACAAGGCCGTGAAGTTCGACAGGCTCATGGAAACCCTGCCGAGCATCGTCTCTGAGGCCTCCAAGACCAAGGCCAAGGCCAACTTGGACAAGCAGGCGGCCAGGATGCCTTCGGGCGGCAGGCAGACGGCAAAGGAACCGACGCCGGAGGACGCGCTGGCGGCGTCCCTCCTGGCAGAGGACCGAAAAGCGAGAGGAATCTTCGGATAACAAGCGGCGGAGGCACAAAGCCCCGCCGTAAATCTTAGGAGGGGTAAAAGTGCCTGTTGACACCTTCGCTGTAGACGACCTTAGGCGCGATATAGACGTATCGCGCGTTATTGCCCAGCTCACTCCCGACGACTCGGGGCTGGCGGTCATCCTCATGAACGCCAGGAAAGAGCCCACGAAGACGGCTGAGTTCCACCACTTCGAGGACGACGTTAACGCCTACTGGACGCAGATAAACAACGCCACGGGCTACAACGCGGTGGATACCAACATAGTGGTGGACGACGCTTCTATCTTCAAACCCAAGGACATCCTCAAGAACGCGCGCACGAGCGAGCAGATGCTGGTTACTGCCGTTAACGCAGGGACCAACATGATCACGGTCACCAGGGCTTACGGCTCCACGTCTGCCGCGGCGATGAATGACAACGATTGGATTGTAAGGCTTGGAAACGCTATGGAGGAAGGCTCCAACGCTCCCGAGCCCAACGTGAAGCAGCCGACTAAGGTCACGAACTACACACAGATAGTTCGCACTCCGTTTGACGAGACCATGACCTCCGAGGCCGAGTCCAGGAAAACGGTCTCTGAGCGCGTGAGGCTCCGGAGGCAGAAGGCCCTTGAGCACAGACTTGCCATCGAGCGCATCTGCCTCTTCGGTGAGAAGAAGGAAGACGTGCTCAACAAGCGGCGCACCACGGCGGGCATCCTGGCGCACATCCAGACCAACGTCTACAACGCTTCTAGCGAGTTAACGGAACAGGAGTTTGAAACCTCGTTCTGCGAGCCGCTTTTCAGGTACGGTTCTTCGAGCAAACTCCTTGTTGCTTCGTCAAGAGTCCTTTCGGCGATCAACTACTGGGCCAAGGGCAAACTGCAGATTGTCCCCAAGGACAAGACCTACGGTGTGCAGATAATCAGGTACCTTTCGGCTCACGGTGAACTCAACATCGTGAAGTCCAAGACCCTGGAGAAGGGTTACGCCGGTTGGGCCGTCGGAATCGACCTTGAGAACATCGTCTACCGTCCGCTCCAGGGAAGGGATACCAAGCTCAAGACGAACATCCAGGCCAACGACCTCGACGGATGGAAGGACGAGTACCTCACCGAGTTCGGTATGCAGGTGAAGCTCGAGAAGACTCATGCAGTCCTCAAGGGCGTCACCACCTTCAAGTAAACGGCTTGGGGCGGGGCTTCGGCCTCGCCCCTCATTTATCACACAAGGGAGGTCATATCTCATGGAGTTCATCTCCAAGTACAGAGAGCACATCGTCTGCATGGAACCTGCCTCGAAGGACAAGAAGGGCAGGCGCATCGAGTTCCACAATGGACGCTATCAGACCACCGATAAGAAGGAGATCGAGTTTCTGCGGAAGCACAGGGAGTTCGGCATATCGATAACCGAGGTGCCTGAGGCTCCCAAGGCTGAGGCGTAGGCTCAAACCGGAGAGGCGGGCTGAGCATGGGCATCAAGGTTGTTGACCTCACAAGCGGAAACCTGAGGAAAGTCGCCGGCTTCGGCTACACCAACGTTAGGGTCTTTTGCGGAGCATTTGTGTTCTCGGGACCGTACACCGAAGGCGGCGAACCTTGTGCCATATCAGACTGCTTCTCCTCTCTGCTTGGCGTGGTAATTGAGCCGAAAGACGGGTACGTGTTCACCTACAACCAGGCGACAGGGCGAGTAGTCGCCTATAACACCACGCCGAGTCATAGTCACGAACTGCCGTTTGCCGTTGCGCAGGAAGAGGTTGTGCCGGTAGTTGATAATGTCGGACTAATACTTAACAAGGCGGCTCTCGTGCAGTCTGTGACGGTCACTGTAGGTGGATCGCCTGGCCCGAGGACTATCGTGGGCGCTTCTGATATGCCTCTGCCTGGGCAAGTATCTGTGAATCTGCTGCATGAATCTGGTGGAACGCTTCTCGCGTTCGCACAAGAGGACGCCGTTACGGAGGCCAGAGTGACTTATCTGGCGCTGCCTTCCGCGGTTTCCGATTCATCTCCCTTGCACGGCTCAGAAGTCGCTTCCGGCACAGACCTCTCTTTGCTCGGAGTAATCCATTGGTTCGCCTGGGGCACATAAGGAGGCGTGATTATGGCCGCTAACAAGTGGATACTAAAGCAGGGCGATACCTATCCGCCTCTGGTGGTCGCTCTCCGCTATGACGACGACACGCCGATTGACCTGACGGGTTCAACCGTGCGGTTCATGATGATCGCCGCCTCGGGTTCGGTTGTCGCCAATAGGACTATCACCGTCTCCAACGCATCGGCAGGCGAGGTGACGATAGACTGGCAGGCGCAGGATACGGCGGAGGCGGGGTTCTACACGGCGGAGTTTGAGATAACCACCAGCGCAGGCAAGAAGCAGCGAGTACCAGGCGACGGATACATAACTGTCGAGATACTTCCCCGGCTTGTCGAGTGATTGGAGGTTGGGCTCGTGACTAGGGCTATCGTAAAAGGTTTTAAGAAACTCATTATAGTGCCCCGTGATCCTGCCTCCTTCACCCGCTCCTCCCCCGCCTACAACCCCGAAGATGGCTCTCAGGTAGCCGTCAACGAGCCACGGTATGTGGAGGGGCCGTGGGCTGGGAGTAAGGCGCTGTTGGTGGAGGAGGGGACGACGAACCTCTTTAAGAACGCAAGCTTCGAGGTCTACACGGGTATGACCGGGGTGGCGGACGGGTGGGCTTCGGCTGTGTCCTCTGGTACCGCGACGTTTTCCGTGGTCACTTCTCCAATACGTCCGAGCGGAAGTAAGGCACAGAAAGTGTCCAATAGCGGGATGGCAAGTGCGGGACATATTACGGACGTACACCAAGACATCACTGGTTTGTATGGCGGGCAGCCCTACTCTTTGAGCGGTTATTTTAATGTTGAGTCGCTCAACAACGCATATGTGCAAATATATGTTGACTTCCGGGATGCTGCAAGTGCGTGGCTCGGTGGCAACTCACGAGGACACTATTCAACTACGGCTGGGTTCATACGCCTTTGTATTTCGGGCACCACGCCAGCGGGTACTGCAAGGTGTCAAGCGCACGCCATCCTCCGAGCTACCGCAGCGGGCGGATCTGGCACCTTCTATGTTGACGACATGCAGTACGAGGTGAAACCCCATCCCACCTCCATTATCTTGGCCAACGACACCACGACCCAGGCCACCCGCTCCCCCGAAACCCTGACCATCCCCACGGCTGGGGTGCTGAACCCGCAGGAGGGGACGGTGGAAGTTACAGTAATACCGAATTTATCATCGTCAGCTACTCCAAGTAGTGTTTTGGGATTCCACGATTTGGTGTGGATGACAACTGACGCTTCAAAAGGATTTATTGTGCGCCGAAAACAAGGTGGCATCGAGATGCTTTCTCGCAGAAGTGCGGGGCATCAAAATGGGTTCTATCCTGTTACATGGAATGTAGGTGATAAACTCTCAATTGCTGTAAAATGGGATTCTGCTAAACTCTATTTACTTGTGAACGGCCAATTGGCTATAACTTTGGATAAATTTGATGACCCTGGTAGTGTTCAATTGTATATTGGTAGCAGAGCAGATGCTCCACCCCAGGGTAACGCGCTTTACGCCGACCTCCGTATCTCCAGCCGTGCCAGGACGGATGCGGAGATCCTCGCAGCCTACCAGTCCGGTCAGCCTCTACCAGTGGACGAGTGGACGACGCTGAAAGTGCCGTTCGACGCCAGCCTTGCCGGTTACGGGCCCGGGTACGTATACGTGCCGAGCAACAAGACTCGTGTGGTGGGCGGTCCAAGGCGCACGAAGGCCGTTCTCCTAAGCAGATCCTAGCGGGGTGATCTAGATGCCTCTCAAGCGCGGAAGTTCGCAGAAGACCGTAAGTCAGAACGTCAGGAAGCTCATGGCCGAGGGCTACCCGCAGAGGCAGGCGGTGGCCATCGCTCTCCAGAAAGCGGGGAAGTCCCGCAAGAAGAGGGGTAACTAGCGAAAGGGGCGCTTTCAATGGCTTTCACGGTAGCGGACATCAAAAGCAACATATGGTCGTACATGGACGAGGCGCCGAAAGACTCGGACCTCCTCACCTCCGTGAACGAGGCGCTTCTGAAACTTGGCGACAGGGCGCTAGTGTACGCGGAGACCGAGCAGGTTGCCGAGGCAAATGCCTGGTACGACCTGCCCGCGGGTCTCATCGGCGTTGAGGCGGTAGCGACCTCAGACGGCTCCGACTATCGCAATTGGCGCGCGAGGGGCGGGAAAATCTCCTTCATGCACTCAGGGACGTACAAGATAGTTCACACAGTACTGCCTGCCAGAGTCACTTCGATAAGTGACACCGTGCAAGTCCATGAAGCCTACCAGCCCGCAATCATCCACTACGCCGCAGGCTGGCTGAAGATGCAGGACGACGACGAGTCCACAGACGGCAAGAGGCTTCTGGCTCAGGCCGAGGTTGAGTTCGAGCAGATTTCTCGGATGCTGAGACGTGGCAGGCGCAGCCCTAATCTGACAGTCAAGGTTGAACGCTGACCGAGGTGGTTTAGATGCCGAAACTGCTCCAGGAGTACAGGGACTTCGGCGGGGGTCTGTGCGTAGACCTGTCGCCCGACATGACGCCCGACAACTGCCTCACGGTAGCGGAGAATGTTGACCTCTCCGCCAGGGCCATACGCAAGAGAGCGGGGTCCGTGAAACTCAACTCCGCCTCCTATAACGGCGAGATAAACCGCATCATCGAATGGCCGAGAAATGACGGCAGCACGGTATGGCTTGCGGTGAAGACCGTTGGTTCTACCGTCACCCTGAACAAGGTGGACAAGGCGACAGGGGCGCTCACGCAGATTTGCACGCTGAACAAGGCGGACATTGGCTGGTTCTTCTGGCAGGACCGGTTTTACTTCGGGGATGGGGCGCAGTATAGGTACTATGATGGCGCGGTTGTCAAGATGGGATATCCCTTGCCTCCAACAAGCGCGCCAACCGTGCAGGCTATCAGCGGCAATCCACCAATCAGCCCGCCTGGTACGCGCCTATGCGCCGTGTCCTTTGTCTACGAGGACGGCACCGAATCCGTGATAGGACCGTCTGCTAGCGTTAACACAGGAGGAGGCCATGTGATTGAGTGGAGCAACATACCGACAGGAGCGGCTGGGTCTGGTGTTGTGGCTAGGAAGCTCTATGTCACCCATGCAGGCACGACATCGCCATTCTACTTCGCCGAGATTCTCAACAACAACACCTCTACGATAGCGGTAACCTCTGGTGACGACTCAACCCGTACGGTGCCTTCTTCCTCGCGGGATATATCGGCCGTCTCTCGCTGTAACCGATTCGTGGTTCACCCGCACTCACAGCGAATCTTCGCTTCGGGCGATCCACAGGACAAAGCGGCGATCTACTACTCGGACACGGGACCGCCTTATGAGTTCCGAAAGGAATGGAAACGCTACCCCCCAACAGGGCACTCTGAGGTAGTTGCCCTCAGTGTCTTCGGTGACGCTGTGGTAGTCCACTACGCAGGCGGTCACATGCGGTGGAAGGGTGTGGACCCGGCGACAGACGTTACCTGGTATCAGATGCCCGTGAACGTCGGTCTTGTCTCTCCCTTCGCCGTGTCCCTTGTTCCCAATGCCCTGTTCTTCCTGGGGCAAGGCGGTCCGTATATCGTGAGTCCAGCCGCTCTCGAAACAGACTACATCCTCCAGCCTGGTGATTCCATAGTCAGGAACATAGCCGAGGACAGGTACGCCTCACTCATAACGAGAGCCGCAGACCTCTCGCAGGCCGTGGCCGTCTACGACCACCTTAGAGAGAGATTGCTGCTTGCATTCAAGCAGGACCCATCAAGCACGGGCAACGACAGCGTTCTTTGCATCGAGTGGGACACGCAGGCCGCTTCTATCTGGAAAGGTATCAAGGCCAACCACTTCTGCCTGTGCAGGGATGGTACGCTACTTGTGGCTTCGACCAACTACATCCTGAAACTCAACCAGCCCGTGTTCACGGACGTTGACACTGCAACGGGCAACGCCGTGCCTGTCTCGATGACAGCCAGGACAAAGGCTTGGGATTTCGGTTATGGCAGGCTCCGCAAGAAAGTGTTCGACCTGTTCTTCACCACGGAAGCCGTCCAGGGTGGGACGCTGGACCTTTCGGTCTTGGGCGGCGAGGAGGACATTGTAAAGACCGGTCTCTCGGTCCCTGAGGGCAAGACTTATCAGACAAGGGTGTCGGCAAAAGGCGAGAGGTTCGCAGTCGAGGTAGCCAACAGCAAGGCGCAGGACGTGAGACTCAACAGTCTGGCGCTGGAGTTCAAGGTTCGCAAGGCCAAGGGCGAGGAGGTATGACCTGTGGCTCTAACATTGGGTTCAACCGGTGACGAAGTTCTTAAGCTGCAGAAGCAGCTTAGAGACGCTGGGTACGACATAGCGGCTGACGGCATACTCGGACCAAAGACTATGGCCGCCTACAACGACTGGCAGAGGTCGCAGCCGAAGGTGGAGGCGGGGAACGCCGCCTATTCTGCTGCTCTCTCGGAAGCGCAGAGGCAGGCCGTAGGCGTGGGTGTTGATCCTTCGCGTGTCGATCCGGTTTATGCCGCTATGGTCGCCACGGGAAAGGGTGACATGTACACCCAGACCGCCATAAACCGTGGTCTCCAGCAGGCATCTTCTCTTGGTTCTACCTCCAGAACATCAAGGTCCTCGCCTGGTATGAGGAGTACCCTCACTTTGGCCGAAGCCTTAAGACAGGCTCGTTCGGCACTTGAACCTACCTACAAGCAAGACGTGGAGAATCTTACCCGTCAGATAGGCTATGACCTCATTAGGCGTGGGGGTTACGGACAGCCCGACTCGCCCGGCGTCGTCGCCGAAGGCATAGCCCCGACACAGGCGTCTTACATGGCGAGGTTGCAGAGTCTGGCGCAGGCCCTGATGGAAGCCGACAGGCAGGCGGCTTTGCAGGAGTACGCGCAGGAAACGGCTCGGTATCAGCTCTCGGAGAGCTCCAGGCTGGCTCAACTCGAAGCCGCGCAGAGGGCGGCCGAACGCGAGGCCCAGATGCAGAGGTGGCTTGCCGAGCACGGTCTTGAGCGTGAGAGGTTTGACTGGGAGAAGGCGTTCAGGGAGAGGCAGCTTGCCCTTGAGTCGCAGCCGAAGCCCACGGCGCCTAAGTCTGCCAGAGAGCAGTTCATGGACGCCGCCTACACCAAGCTCATGAGTGGACAGCCGCTTACAGCGGAGGAGAGGGAGATACTAGGAATCAGTTCCGACAACCCGATACAAAGCGCCATTTCCCTGGCTCAGAAAGACCCCAGCTGGGCGACCGCCATCTCTGACGAGGAGAAGAACGCCATCTTGAACTACTACATTAGGCTCCTCACGGGGCAGCAGGAGACGTCACCGGAAAGACACATCGAGAACCTATGGCGTGAACAGGGGTTGGTCAAATGAGCGCCCTTGACCTAAGACAAGTAGAAGGCGGAGTTAAAGACCCCATTCAAGGCCTCTATGAAGCCGTGAAGAGCGGTAGCGTATCGCTTGACAGACTCACGGACAAGGGCAGGGCTGCGCTCCTTGACTATTCCCTGAAGACAGGCGAGATAAGCACCGATTCTCTTAGCAAACAGGGCAGAAAGCTGCTAGAAGCGCACGGGTTCTTGCCGAAGAGCGGGTTTTTTAGGGACCTCTGGACGTCTCTCAAAGGCGGCACGGGTGAGTCTATTGCCGGTGCTGGTTCCGCTCTGCAGTATACCGCCGCAAAGATGCGCTCTAGCCTGGACAATCTTACCGAGGAACAGAAGAAGGTAATGCTTGCCCAGTCCTACCGTACAGATGTGCAGAAGGCCGAAAAGGAGATTGCCGAGCAAGCGGAAAGGCTTGCTTCTGTCGGACAGAAGTTAGAGGGGTATGGGACCGGTGTCGCCCAGCGCAACTACGCGGAGCCTGTCGAGTACAGGGGCTGGCGTTCGTGGCTTGACCCTCAGTGGCTTAGCCGCAATCTGGCGAGAAGCCTACCGTCTTCTCTGACTCTAAGGGCTCCTTCCGTGGCGATTGGAATCCTGTCCGGCGGTCTTGGTATTCTAGGCTCCATCGGTCTTGGTGGCCTGAACCGTGTCATGGAATCGGCCATGGAAGCGGGCCAGACGTACAGGGAGATGCTTAATGCCGGACGTTCTGAGGACGAAGCGATTAGGGCCGCAGATGAGGTTTTCAACCGCAACCTGAAACTTGCTGGTCTGGACGTGGCACAGGTGGCACTAGCCTTTGGTGGGAAGATACCTGGCGTGCAGGCTATAAAGAGCGCTGCTGAAGCCACACGTATTGGTAAGGCTGCCATGACCGCAGGACAACTTGCTATAGAAGCGGGTTCGGAACGCTTCGAGGAGATGAAGCAGCACCAGATCCAGACCGAGGCCATGGGTGGACAGTATGACCCGTCGTCTCCGGAGGCTCGTGAAGCCGGGGCTATAGGCGCACTCATGGGCCTTGGTTTCGGTGCTACAGGCGTCATATCCGATGCCGTAAGAAGCCGTGCCATAGAGGTTCAGAGGGCAGCGGCAGCCAAACTCGCAGAGGAAAACAGAGCTCAACTGAACGCTGCCATCCTAGAGCGTATGTCGCAGGGCAAGTCTTGGCCCGAAGCCGCTTCGGAGGCTATGAGCGAGCTTTCCAAGACCAACCCCGCCATCGAGAGAGCCGTGCAGGAAGCTCGGGCTGAGGTTGGCGCGCGATATCCTGAACAGCGTCCGGCCGAACCCGGCACGTTTGCTGAGCAAGAGATAGGCAGAACCCTTCCCTCTATGCCCTCACTTGAGGAAGTCCGCAGGCGCGCTGGAGAATATATAGACTCGCTTGTCTACTTGGAGATTGGCGACAGGGTAAGGGTTATAGGAGAACCAGGCGAGTATAAGGTACACGACATGCCCAAAGCCTGGACTGTGACTCTCAGAGACAGGCAGGGCAACACGAGGCAGGTCACAAAAGACAGGATTCTTGCCGACCCAGATGTACTGAGGCAGCGCATGTCCCGCGCAGGTGCTGGTACGCAGAAAGCATCTCTTGTTGAGTCACCTCTACTGCAAATGGGTCAGCCTTCGGAGGTAATCGTTCCTGTCCCGACTCCTTCCGAGGTTATAGTACCCACTCGGACCCCTGGCGAGGTGGTTATTCCGTCTGGAGTCTCTTTGGAGAGAACGACGGACGTCACAATTCCCGAATCGGAGGCTCGTCCAACAACACAAGACGCGACGCCGAGAACCGCTTCAGAATCGTCTGTAGTCGTTTCTGAGCCGATTTCGGAGCCTACCCCTAGTGATTCATCGAAGGCGCCTGAAATCGAGGCTCCTAGGGCGCCTGGTGAGATGCAGATCGGTGAGCAATACATACTACCCTCGGAACTTGGCGGTATTCGGGTAGGGCTGTACGACCCTAAGCAAGTCGGGGTAGACCCTGATAGGTTCCAGTTCAAGACTACTGGCAAGGGCGGCGTCACGAGTCTTCTTAAGGGCGTTACAAGATGGCGTCCTGACCTCGCTGGCCGTGTCCTTATCTGGGAAGACAGGCAAGGAAGGCCGTGGATTGTAAACGGACACCACAGGCTGGAACTCGCCCAAAGGCTCAATGTGCCTGTCATAGAGGCACAGGTTATTCGTGAGGTTGACGGCGTTACGGAGAGCATGGCGAGGACGAGAGGGGCGCTTGCCAATATCGCAGAGGGCCGCGGAGACGCAGTTGATGTTGCCCGGTTCTTGCGAGAAACCGGCTTGGGACCGGATGACCTTCGGGCAGAAGGTATTTCGCTCAAGGAGAAGACGGCGGCGGAGGGGGTGGCCCTGTCGGGGCTTACCGATAGGCTCTGGAGGTCTGTCCTCGACGGCACCATTTCAAAAGACCTTGCCATAGTGATTGGTCGCGACCTTCCGAAGGATGTTGTGAATCAACAGGCCGTGGCCGAGCTCCTGGCGCAACTCGAGAAACAGGGTCGGAGAATATCGCCGACCGTCCTGGAGGGTGTGATCGCTCAAGTCAAGAGCGCTGAGACTAGCGTTTCCGTGCAGGAGACTCTTTTCGGCGAGGACGTAATTGTCTCGACCTCTGCCGTGGAGAAGGCTGAGATACTGGAATATGTCCTGAAGCAACTGAGAGCGCACAGGGCACTCTTCAACAAGGTGTCGAAGACCGCATACGCTAATCTCCTTGAGACAGCGGGAAACGTGCTCGCCACGGAGAAAAACCTCGAAGAGCTGACTGCAGCCGATATGGGCCTAGAGCTAGTCCAGCAGCTCGCCTACACCAAAGGCACAACCATCTCCGAGATTCTGAACAGGCGGGCGCAGGAGATGATGACGGCCCAGAACAAGGAAGCCGTCAAGAGAGAGGCGTTTGCAGAGATATTCTCCGCAGTTAAGGAGGGAAAGGCCCTTGAAGAATCAATCGGAGGCGAGACAAGCGCTGAGCCAGTTCAAGCAGGACCTTCTCTATTTGGAGAAACTGGAGGAGCAGAAGAAGCAGGCAGACCCGAAGTACAAGTCCCGCCTACGTCTAGGGACTACGGAGAGAGTGCGGGAAGAAGTGCTGAGGAAGCTCGAAGGGTAGCCGCTGACGAGGCCATCCAAGCCTTCCTCGGTCGTCGCCCATCTCCGCGGACAGGACAGCAGGCCACACAGACGGTTAGGCGTTCGGATATAGTCAAGTTCCTCTCTGAGAAACTTGACATACCCATCCGCACGGGCAGGTTCAAGACATACAGGGGCAAGGTCCTTGGCATATTCAAGGTAAAGCCCGAAGTCATAAGGACGCGCCTTGCCAATGACCTGCCGGTCATAGCCCACGAAGTAGGCCACTACCTTGATAAGGTGTATGGTCTGGACCTGCCGCAGTTCAATGCGGAACTCATGGCTCTTGGGCAGAAGACTTCGCTCCCGAGTTACACAGCGGACCAGATCAGGGCCGAGGGCGTTGCGGAGTTCATGAGACTCTATCTCACGGACCCGCAGCAAGCGCAGACGCAAGCCCCCAATTACCGTGCCGAGTTCGAGAATCGGATGAGCAAAGAGGTCAAGGACATCCTGCTCGGTGCCAGGCAGATGATACAAGACTGGTACAACCAACCTGCGGCTGCACGGATCTCGGCTTCGATCTCCACGGACGAGAAAGCGCGCAATCCCTTCACCTGGGACGGACTCTATACGCAGGTAGTGAACGAACTGAGGCCGTTGGAGGTTGCCACAAGGGAACTCACAGGCGGGCAAAAGATCCCCACCTCGCAGAACCCTTACGAAACAGCACTCAGGGGCTATGGCTGGGCAGGATCGGCCGAGACCGCACTCCACTACGGAGTGATGGACGCTGACTTCAACAAGATCGGACCCTCTCTTGAGGAAATACTCCGGCCATACAAGGACAGGCTCGAAGATATAAGGCGGTATATTGCCTCGAAGAGGGCGGTTGAACTTGAGGCAAGAGGCATATGGTCAGGTATCGGGGAAAAGGGAGATCCGCAAACGTTCATAGCCCAGCACCCCGAACTTGAGCAGGTCCACAGGCAACTCGTGAACTGGCAGGACCTTGTTCTTAGAGAAACGCTTCTTCGTAGCGGCATCATCTCGCGGAAAACTTACGCCGCTATGAAAGCACTCAACAAGGACTACGTTCCCTTCTACCGTGTGTTCGATGAAACAAGCATCATGCACGGTTTGGGCAAGAAGGGCTACGCTAACCAGGCGAACCCCGTGAAGCGTATCAAGGGTTCAGGCAGAGACATAATCGACCCACTTGAGTCCATAATCAGGAACGTGTACACCTACACCCGGATCGCCAAGATGAATGACGTGGCGGTCAAACTCGTGGAACTCGCAGAGCAGGCCGATGGTGGCGGCAAGTGGGTTGAGAAAGTTGAAGCGCCACGATACGGGATGAAGGTCAGCCTGGATCAGATAGAGGATGCGCTGAAGTCCATCGGTGTGAACACATCGGGTGTTCCTACCGACAACCTGGTAACGGTCTTCACTCCTCCGGCGTTTCCTCCGGGCAAGGAGAACATCATCACGGTGTTCAGGAACGGAGAAAGGGTGTACTACCAAGTAGACCCCGACCTCTATCCTGCTCTCTTGGCCCTGGATAAGTCCTCGACCGACATGCTGGTGAAGGTGCTCCAAACACCCGCGAGACTGCTCAGGTCTGGCGCAACGCTCGCCCCGTCCTTCATGCTCAAGAACCCACTAAGAGACCAGTTTAGTGCGTTCCTGTTCTCGAAGTACGGGTATAAACCGGGGATTGACCTTGCGAGGGGCATCTTCCACCTGTTCAAGAAGGATGATCTCTACTGGAAGTGGCAGGCTGCGGGCGGCGCTCAGTCGGCACTCGTCTCGATGGACAGGGACTACCTGCAGGGAACCCTACGTGACCTCTTGCGAACCGAGGCTCAGAAAGTCGGATACTACGCTTCGCACCCGTTGGAAGCGCTTCGTGCCCTTTCTGAATGGGGCGAATCTGGCACAAGGCTTGGCGAGTTCGCCAGGGGTGTGAGGTTTAATCCCACAACCGAGGGCATCCTTGAAGCGGCTTTGGCCTCGCGCGAGGTGACTGTGGATTTTGCCAGGGGAGGCACAGGAACGAAGACATACAGGCGAATAGTGCCGTTTTTCAACGCTCAGATCCAGGGCACAGACAGACTGATTCGGGCCATGAGGGAGAACCCCAAGCAGTTCGCCATACGAGCAATGCTGGGAATCACGATACCCACAATAATCGCCTACCTCATGTGCAGGAACAACAACCGGTACAAGGACCTTGAGGACAAGGAGAAAGACCTGTACTGGCATATCCCGATGGGGCCCAATCCCGACGCCGAACTCGTGAGGATACCCAAGCCCCACGAAGCCGGTATCTTGTTTGGCTCATTCGTCGAGAGGATACTCCAATACATCGACCAAGAAGACCCCACGGCGCTCGATGGTTTCCTGGAGTCGGCGCTCTCCGAGATGCTTCCGAACCTCGTGCCGCAGTTCTTTGTGGGGTATTTCGAGGCGCAGGCCAACAAGAAGTTCTACTCGGGCTTGCCGATAATCCCAGCGCACGAGCAAGACCTGCCACCTGAGATGCAGTACGGGCCATACACGGGAGAAACGGCGAGGTGGCTGGGCGAGAAGCTCAGGGTATCGCCGCGCATGATAGAGCACTATGTCTCGTCCTACGGAGGCGGCTTGGCATCAACAACCCTGGACGCGGTTGACTGGTTCGCGAGACTCCTTACCGATATAGACACCGTACCACGTCCTGACATGGGGGCAAGCAGCATACCTGTTCTCGGTTCCTTCGTGACTAGTCCCACTCAATCGAAGACCTTGGACGAGTTCTACACCACACTTGACAGGCTGGAGAAGGAAATGAAGCGGCAGAAGGCTGGGAAGTCCAAGATGAGCCAAGAGGACAGGGCGCTGTACCACAGGTTGAAGCTCGCTAACACGCAGATTTCGGCGATCAACAAGCGCAGACGGCAACTCGAAGAAGCAGACATGCCCTCGGAGAAGAAGGGCGAGGAGATTCAGAAGCTCTACCGAAAGGCGGTGGAAATAGCGAGTAAAGCGCTGCGTAAGTAGTAGGCGACGGCAGAGTCAATAGGGGGCCGCTCGCAAGAGCGGCTCTCAGATTTTGCGGGGGAGGCGGGCGACATGTCGGACATCATCGGACTAGAAAGGGACGTTGCCGCCATGAAACGAGATATAGCCAACTTGCAGGGTTGGCAGAAAACGCAGAATGGGACACTCCAACGAATAGATGCGAAGATAGACAAACTCGTGTACTGGATTATGGGTGAGATGGCAGCCGTCATCATTTTGGCCGTGAGCATCTTTCTGAGGGGGAGATAATCGTGCTGGGCATGATTCCCGAACTCACGATGGACTCAGGAGTCCTCACGAAGATCGACCCTCACTTTCTAAGGCACCTACCTCTCACAGGCAGGCACGCCTACTTCTCACAGGGCTACTTCGGCGAGACCTCGACTGTGGCCGTGGTGGACACGGGAGTGAATCCAAGGCACCCCGAATTCCTTGACGAGAAGGGCAAGAGCCGTGTCGTGGCGCTTCTGAACTTCACTCGCTACGGGAACGGCGAGGACGACAACGGCCACGGAACCCACGTCGCTGGCACAATCGCCGGTCGGAATGTGGGCGTTGCGCCGAAGGCCAAGATACTGAGCGTCAAAGTGGTGGATGGCGCCGGTGGCTCCGACTGGAACACCATCAGTGCCGGTCTCGAAGCCGCACTCAAGTGGCGTGACTCCAAGGGCCGCAAGGTGACCGCCGTGAGCATGTCCCTGTCCAACACCGAGAGAGCGGGCGTCGACAGGCTCAGGAATGCTATCAAGGCCCTCACGGACGCCGAAATACCTGTTATCTGCTCCGCTGGCAACACCGGGACATACCAGGAGAGATACCCTGCCTCGTTCTACGAGCCGATCACCGTGGGGGCTGTGGACGTGGACAACCTTGAGGCGGCCGCCTTCACCACGCAACACCCCGAAGTGGACTTGTGCCAGGTGGGCGTGAACGTCCTGAGTGCCTGGTATCAGGGTGGGTACAGGGTAATGAGCGGCACTTCCATGAGTACGCCCATAGTGGCGGGGATAGCCGCCTTGGTCAAGGACAAACACTACCAAATCTTCAAAGCGGACATGCCTGAGATGGTCCTGTACTGGATGCTCAAGAACATGAGCAAGGACCTCGGTGCTAAAGGCGTAGACACCAAGACCGGGGCGGGGTTCTGCACCTTACAACCCGTTGTCTGCGACCTCTACACCCGCGCGGGGGACAACTACATGACCCTGAACGGCAAGCGCATAGACCTCATGGTCCCAGTTATCGTCCTTGACCCCGGAGTGACCACGCTACCGGCAAGGGCCTTCGTGGAGAACTGCTTCGGCGGACTTGTGGAGTGGAATCCAGAAACTAAGTTCGCGAGATTCAGGCTCTGAGGAAGCGATCCCGTGCTGACGTTCAGAGAATCGCTCAAGAAGCGTCCAACCACAAGCGCCGTAGTCCTCCACCACGCGGGAGTGTCAAGCTGCATAGTAGAGGACATACACAGGTGGCACCTCGAAAACGGCTGGGCAGGCATCGGATACCACTACTTTGTGTCAAAGCTGGGCGGCATCTACGCAGGCCGTCCAGAGGACACGGTAGGTGCCCACGTGGAGGGCCACAATTCTGTCACTATAGGCGTCTGCGCCGAGGGTGATTACACGAAGGACACAATGCCGCCCACGCAGAAGAAGGCGATAGTCGAACTCCTCAAGGACCTTCTTACAAGATACCCTGGCGTGGCTATCAAGCGGCACAGCGATTACAACGCTACTGAGTGTCCTGGGCCTAACTTCCCCTTCGATGACATTGTGGCTGCGGTTACTGTTCCACCATGGGACCCTGTTGCGGAGATTGCCGCCTTGAAACAGGCAGGCGTCATCAACTCTGATCACGACCCCAAGGATGTTGTGACCTGGGGCGAACTGGCTACCCTCATAAATCGCATACGGACTTAAGTCCGGGAAAGGAGGATCATCGATGTTGGAGGACATCATCATCGTCGGCATAGTCATGGCCGTTACCGAGATTGTGAAGTATGGTCTCAAGAAGACCGTCAATGAGGAAATCGTGAAGCAGGTCATCCCGTTGGTCGTCCTGGTCCTCGCTGGCGTTCTCAACGTGGCGAATGCCAAGGTGTTCTCGCCTGACACCCCCGTGACCGAGGCGCTTTCTCAGGGGCTGACACTCGGAGCCATAGCAGGCGGTGTGTACTCGCTGGGCAAGGCAGCCCTCGGCAAGTCCTAACCCTCCCTCTCCACCACAGAACAACGTGACGGGGCGCACATTTGCGACGCTTTTGTGTGTCCTTTCCATTTCATGGGGGGGAGGCGACTAGATGGGTTGGCAAGAAGAAGCGGTGCGACTTCGGGACGATGGGAAGACATACCCCGAGATAGCAAGACTCCTGCGTGAGAAGTACCACCGCATATTCACAGGCGAGCAGGTTCGCAGCGTTTACCGCAGGCGCAAGGAAGGCCAGCGCATCCAGAAGGAGCGCATCACCTTCGAGGACATGCGCAAGTCCGAACCCGCAGACATAGAGGCCTACATCGAGCAAGTCATAACTCTCCAGGAAGCACAAGCCACGCTCGACACCCGCCAAGTAGACGCCACAGTCACCATCTCAGACGACAAGCCCATCGGCATAGCGCTCACCGCAGACTGGCACGTAGGCGGGTGGGGCACCGACCTGCGCCTCTTGCGGAACGACGTAAACCGTATGGCAGATACAGAGGGGCTTTATGTCGTGTTCCTCGGAGACGCGGGTGACAACTACATCGGCGGGGCACCTCCTGGAGCTCAGTTCGAGCAGATCATACAGCCTGAACAGCAGTACGCCATAGCCGAGCACTTCTTCGTGAAACTGAGGAAGCAGCTCCTTGCTGCGCTTGAGGGCTGTCACGACGCATGGAGCGATAAGCAGGCCAACCACAACTTCATCGCCGAGATAACGGCGAAGATTGAAGCCCTGAACCTGTGGCACGGCGGGACGCTTACGGTGAATCTCGGGGACGAGTGTTACCGCGGTCACTTCAGGCACAAATTCCGGGGTGAGTCCCAGTTTAACCCGCTACTACCCTGCCGCCGCATGATGGAGCACTACGGCGTGGTGGACTGGGCTGCAGTCGCCCACAAGCACTTCTGCGCCATGCAGCAGAGCCAGATGGAGGGGCAGGACGTCCTGTTCGTGCGTCCTGGGTCCTACAAAGTCCTTGACAACCACGGCCAGCAAATAGGCGGGTATGCGGGCCTCCCAAGAGTACCGGTATTGATACTCTACCCCAACATACACCGCCTAGACTGTTATCTCACACTTGAGGCAGGGATTGAAGCCCTGCGGCACGCGAGAGGAGCATGATGCCCGAATGAAGCCGCGCGTCTACATAGCGGGGCCATACTCAAAAGGCGTCCTCGCGGAAAACATCCGCGCAGCGGTGCTTGCGGCCGAGGCCGTGCTGGAACTCGGGGGCATACCGTTTATTCCCCACCTTGCCCATACATGGGAGATGGTGCGGCCGCATCCTTACGAGTTTTGGCTGGAGTACGACTTCCATTGGCTCCCCCTGTGTCACGCGCTCTACCGAATACCTGGTGAATCCCCGGGCGCAGATGGCGAGGTAGCAGAAGCGGAACGGCTGGGCATACCTGTGTTCTACTCCCTTGAGGAGTTGGCGAGGTTCATTAGAGGTTTAGGCGGCATGGGCGCATAACGGGTGAGCCGCCGGGTGTGCTAGACACACCTCCCAGCGCCCACTAGAATAGATGTGACGGACGCTTGCTCTCCAATTCCCCGTCGAAAGGCGGGGGATTTCATTTTTTACAGCACAGCCCCAGAAAAACGCTTCCCTGTAATGCGTTTAGAGGCGTTCAAAAAAGGCAGGTAGGGCAATCGGCCTTGTCTCACAAAGATCGCCTCTCTACGGGCCTTACGTTTTGCGGGTTTAGCAGGGCTTTCCTTATCGAGCCCCATTCTGTGGGCTATCGCCCCGACGATGATCTCCCGCATCCTCCGCAAGGTGCTCTCACTCACGCCAAGGTATTCGGCAACGGCATAGTGGGGATTTCCCGCCCAGTAGTATAGGCTTACCACCTTCCTGAGTTCGGGTGACAGGGCGAGGTAGGCGCCTTCTATCGCTGAGCACAAAGACTCCATCCTCACAATCTCTTCCGAGCACAACCGCTTCACCACGGCATAGGTAGGGTCTGAGATACCAGAGGGCTTCCTGGGCGAGCGCTCGATGTTAGGTGCGCCGAACATGGCGTCCTCCTTGAGGCGTCGTAGCCTTATGACCGTTATCGGGTACTCACGGAGTTCCGCTTCGACCGCTGCCCTAATGTCGGCTTTGAGCATGGCGCGCCTCCTTCAAATGAGAAAGGCCGGTCAACCCTTGTGGGTCAACCGGCCTCCGGTTTTCCGGTCAGCCGAGAGTCTTTAGGTCAGTTTCTCGCGCTTGGATGTTTCAAGAAACACGGGTTTGCCGTCCTGTATCTTCACCACAATGTCGCCGTATGGGGTATCCCTGATGCCCTTTGCCACCTTGATGAGAGCGGCTATCACGTCTTCCTGGCCTTGCACAAGGCGCACTAACTCCGCTAGGCTGTCGGGCATGGAGTCACCCCCGTTACTCCTCGTTTCTCTCCCGCGACTGCGTCCTCTCTCGAAGCCGCCCTAGCCTGTCCAAATCATCAAGCACAGCCATAAACTCCGCAAGAATGTCTCCAAACTCAGGTATCTCGTCCCGTTGTCTCAGCCGAATGAGTTCCCCTTCGGCGAACCGCTCCACCTGGGCTTTCAGCCTCACCTCTTGAAAGAGCTCGTCGCCGGGTACACCCAGGACTCTTTCCAGTCGCTTCTTCCATCCTGGATAGGGGTAAACCTTACCAGCCTCAAGCCGCGAAATGGTAGCCTCACCAATGTCGGCCCGCTGTGCCAATTGCCTCTGGCTCCAGCCTCGACGCTTTCGCTCCAGCGTC
>DUSU01000005.1 GCA_012842425.1 Candidatus Fermentithermobacillaceae bacterium
CAAGGACGGTGGGGTCTCTTTCGTTATCTGCTAACCACCAACCTCCAAAAACTCCTACAGTAAAGTTACACTGACATCCTTATCAATCATAGCCCGTCACAAATGTACCGGCCGGCGCTGCCTTGTCGCAGCAGCACCGGCCGGCTCCCCCCTCTAAGTCCCCGGTCCGGCGTCCACCTTCCGATCGCGGTCGCCGACTGCGACCCCGGGGAATCGAGCATCACACTAGATGATCTTCAGCCCTGCGAGCAGGATGACGAGGACCAGCATGGGCGTCACGAACTTCACGAGGCCAGTGAAGGCCTGAACAACCTTCTCGTTACGCAAGGCGCCATCGTTTGTAAGGGCGGCCTTAATGTTGGCCGAACCCCAACGCCATCCGGCAAACACGCAGAGGAACAAGCCGCCTACAGGCATGAGGATGCTGGACGTAAGCCAATCGAAGAGGTCGAAGAAGTTCATGCCCATGACCTTGATGTGGGCGGTGAGGCTTCCGGACAGGGCCGGCAGCGTACCTACTACGACAAGGGCCGCTAGCGTCACCCACGTGGCCTTCTTCCTGCTCCAGCCATGGCTGCCCACCAGATAGGCCACCGGTACCTCGTATAGGGAAAGCATCGCGCCCGTTGCGGCAATGAAGGCAAGTACGAAGAAGAAAGGCATGAGGACCCTACCAAAGGGCATGACGCTGAACACCGTGGGGATCGTAATGAACAGGAGCTCGGGTCCGGCCCCGGGCTCAAATCCAAACGCGAACACCGCCGGGAAGATGGCGATCCCGCACAGGAGAGACACGAGTACGTCGGAAAGCATAACCCTTACTGCGGTAGCGGGGATGTCCTGATCTTTGTGGAAGTAGCTCCCGTACGTGATCATGGTGCCCATCCCTACAGACAGCTTGAAGAAAGAAAGACCCATCGCAGTGAGCACCGTGGCGCCCGTCACTTTCGAGAAGTCGGGCTTAAAGAGGAACCGGAGGCCCTCTACCGCACCGGGAAGGGTAAGGCTACGGATACACACAACCAGCAGGATGCCAAAGAGAACAGGCATGAGGGCCTTTACGACTCTCTCGATACCCTTGGACACGCCGAGCCCGATGATAAGCGCAATCCAGGCCAGGACTATCCACTGGTAGACCAGCGACTGGACCGGATCTGAGATGAGTGAGGAAAAGGCCGATGAAGTGACTTCAGGGGACGAGCTGAGGATAGATCCTTTTATGGCTTTCGCTATGTAGGCGAAAACCCAGCCCATAACCTCTGTGTAGAACGAACTAATCAAGAACGCGCTAATGACGCCTGCCCCGCTTACCAGCCACCATGCGCTGTTGGGCGCGAGCTTCTTAAACGTCTGTATGGCGTCTGCCCTTGCAGTTCTTCCGAGCGAGTGTTCGGTAATCATGACCGGCAGGCCAACTACAAGCGTGCATAAGATATAAAGAATTACAAAGGCCGCCCCGCCGTTCACGCCGGTAAGATACGGGAACTTCCAGATGTTGCCCAAGCCTACAGCCGAACCCAAGGTGGCAACAATGACGCCAAGCTTCGAGGCGAACATATCCCTACCTTTCGGAACTGATGTAGTCTTGGTTGTTGCCGAGACCGAGCTCAATAGTGTTTCCTCCTCTCACCTGCGCTTTAGCCTGAGTTTGGGCAATAAGAAACACCCGGCAGACAGACTCCCTGCCGAAACCAGGGCAAGGAACTTTCCGCTCGGGTGTTTTCTACCCACGGTGTACTCTCTTATTGCTAAGAGAGTTGGCGCCGCTCGGCCCAGACCGCTCACAGGTGAGCGCGGAACCCTAAGACGCCCTTCCTTTGGTCCAATATGGCTAAGCGCGATTTAGGGTATTTCGAGGTATTATACAGACCAAGGCGGTGCTGTGCAACCCCTGATCCGGTAACTTGTCACGGGACAGTGATATTGTCACCCCATAACGAGACAGAGAGAATGTCACCATGGCGAGAGGAGACGTGTTCTTGTCTACGAAGGAAGCGAGAAGAGTCTACGTCATGGAACGAGTGGTAGCAG
>DUSU01000051.1 GCA_012842425.1 Candidatus Fermentithermobacillaceae bacterium
ACATGCTCTCCGACCTCAGGTCAAGAGCGACCCTTATCATCGATACGTCCAACCTAAGTACATCGGAGCTCAGAAAACAGCTGATAGAGGTTTTCTCCAAGAAGGTCAAGGTCCAGAAACTGCTCATCACCATAGTTACATTTGGGTTCAAGTACGGCCTGCCCCTAGACGCCGACCTGGTCTTTGACGTGCGGTTCCTGCCGAACCCCCACTATGTGGCCGACCTCAAGCCCCTCACCGGGCTCGACCCGAAGGTGAGTCGCTATGTGCTCAAATCCGCCCTGGCCAAGGGCTTCTTCAGCAGGCTCACGAGGTTGGTGGACTTCCTCTTGCCCGCCTACGTGGATGAAGGGAAATTTCATCTGACGATCGCCATAGGCTGTACGGGAGGAAGACACCGTTCCGTGGCGCTTGCGGAGGCTCTCCGGGCCCACCTGGAGGCCAACGAACACACGGTCGTAGTGGAGCATAGGGATATCGAGCGGGGAAACTCCGGAGGTCTTGACCATTGAACCGCCCTGAGAAACTCAAGATCGTGGCCATCGGGGGAGGCACCGGCCTGGCCAGCGTACTGAGAGGACTTAAGTCGCTGGACTGCGACATCACGGCAATCGTTACGGTCGCTGACGACGGCGGCAGCTCGGGCAGGCTAAGGAAGGACATGAAGATGCTGCCTCCCGGAGATATCAGGAACTGCCTTGTTGCTCTGGCCGAAGCCGAGCCCGACATGACAAGCCTTTTCAACCACCGGTTCGCCCGCGGGGCTCTCGCGGGGCACAATTTCGGGAATCTCTTTCTCGCAGCCATGACAGAAATGACCGGCGACTTCCAGCTGGCGGTCAGGACCATGTCACGGATACTCGCAGTCAAGGGTAGAGTGCTCCCTGCGACGCTGAGCGACGTCACGTTGCGCGCGGAAATGGACGACGGCTCGATCGTCTTCGGTGAATACGCTATCCCTCAGGTCAGAAAGCGCATAGTCCGGCTTAGCCTCATGCCCCCTGACCCGCCTGCCCTGGATGAAGCGGTGAGGGCCATCGGCGAGGCAGACGGGATAATCATCGGCCCGGGCAGCCTCTACACATCAGTCATACCCAACTTGTTGGTGCCGGGGATCAGGGATGCGATCGCGTCCTCAAGAGCCCGGAAGCTTTACGTCTGCAACATAATGACCCAACCCGGCGAGACAGACGGCTATTCCGTATCCGATCACGTCTTCGCAATTGAGAGGCATGCGGGCCGCCTGTTCGCCGCGGTCCTGGCGAACACGGCCGAGGCCCCCGAAGGGACCGCCGCAAAGTACGCCGGAGAAGACCGGTTCCAGGTCCGGCTGGACCGCGCCTGCCTGGTCGAGAAAGGATACTCGGTCGTGGCGGGAGACTATCTATCCAGAGGGGATCTGGCCCGGCACGACTCGTCCAAACTCGCGGTGTCAATAATGCAGTTCGTTGGTGACTCAGGGGCTTCCAACATACGAAGAAGGAAGGTCGCATCAGGGAGTTGAGAGACTCAAAGGACACCTTTTCGCGTGCGGTCAAAGAAGAACTGGCCCGGGTGAGACCAAAGAACCCGAGACAAGCATACTGGGAGATGGTGGCCCTCCAGAAGTACCTCAGTTTCCGGAGCGGAAGAAGGCCTGGGAGCGAGATCCCTGCCGAACCGTTCCTTGCCCGACGCCTGCTCTATCTTATGAAGCAGTGCGGGGCGGACGCGTCCCGAGACGCATCGAGGGATGCGCCAAAGGATGCCTCTCGGGATACGACTAAGGCCGCACCTCAGGAGTCCACAAGCACCTTGCTGTCGGACCCGGCATGCCGCCGCGCCTTTCTGAGAGGAGCTTTCCTGGCACGCGGCTCGATAGCTTCCCCAAACAAGAACCACCATCTCGAAATAGCCCTCCCCAGTCACGAAGACGGGGCGCTGGTTGGCTCCATACTGGACAAAGAAGGGCTAAAGGGCGGCCTCGTCACGCGGCGGTCCTCACATGTGGCATATCTAAAAGACGCCGATGAGATCGCGGAGTTCTTGAGGCTCACGGGAGCGTTCCAGGCTGTCCTGGATTACGAGAACATAAGAGCGCGAAAATCGCTGATGAGCTCGGTCCTGAGAGTAGTCAACATGGACAGGGCGAACGTGTCCAGGGCGGTAGACGCCTCTATCAAGCAGCTCCGGGACATCCGCTTGATAGACGAAGAGGTCGGCCTCGCTCACTTGCCCGCTGCTTTGAGAGAGCTAGCAAGGCTCCGGCTGGCGCACCCGGACCTCACTATGGAAGAGCTGGGGCAGCTGCTCAATCCTCCCGCATCCAAGTCTGCCGTGAACCACCGGTTCAGACGTCTGGGCGAAATGGCGGATGACCTGCGGAAAAGGAAAGACGGGGAACCGGAATCCCCCGTCCAGAACTAGCATCTATTGCAGCATCCTTAAGCTCGTCGGTTTGTCGCAGGCGGGATTTCGGTGCCAGCGACTTAGCTGAGTCAGCTGAGTACCGGCGACTTGGGGTTGCGTTACTCCACCAGGATCTCGATGTGGGTTTGCTCTTCTTCATCCACCACGTCTATGATCTTGCCCTTCAGCCCGTAGTGGATGGCCGACCGCAGTTCCTCAAGGTTGACGCCCATACCGTTTAGGTCTACGCCCCCGAAAGAGGCAAGCTTGGTGCCGGTGCGAAGCGCCCAGTCCACGAGCCCTATGGGCAGATTGACAGAGACTTTTATCCTGTTCGTCTTGAGGTCTGTGATCCTCACTCTTAACCACTTGGCCTTGGTGGTTTCCGAGATCTCCGGCTCTTCGGCCGGAGTTTCGAGCGCCTCCAGCAGCTTTGTTGCCTCTTCGACGGTGATGGTACCTTCTTTGACCATGTTAAGGATGCGAATCTTCTCTTCTTCCACAGATCCGGCCTCCTCCTGGAACCCGATGATTTCAGAACACGACGGTTACCTTGCCAGATGCCGTAGTCGCCTTAATAGAGCCTTTCACTTCTGCCGTATCGTAGTTCTTGCTCCGTGCCTTGTAGCGTCTGGAACCGACATGGTGTCTGACTTCGTTTATAAGGACTTCTGCATCTTCCAATCCGGCCACGTCAACTCTTCCCGAGACTGACGATGCCTCAACCTCATAGGCGGCTCCGGCTTCTCTGCGAACGTTGAGCTCAACTCTTCCGTTGGCGCTGGAAAGATTCCAATCACCGGCGCCCTGGACATCGGCTTCTATCCGGCCGTTGGCCGTCCTGATGCTGAGGTCCCGCGCCTTCCCGGTGAACTGGATCCTACCGTTGGCAGAGTCGAGTTCCGCCCTGTGGAAGTCATTGCCAAGGGCCTCTATGCGCCCGTTTGCCGTGGAAGCCTTGAGCGAAGAGCCCTGCAGTCCCTCCAGGACAAGACGTCCATTGGCAGAACTCACGGTTACGTTGGCTTGCCTATCCTTCGGAAGCGTTAGAGCGAAGTGGACCGACACGTTAGAGCCGAAGAAGTCACCCCGAAGCTCTTTGGTCCGAGCCGTAAGGGTAAGTCCGTCCTGGTTGAACTCGTACAAGTCGTTTATCTTGGTCCGCGCTTCTTCTTCGGTCATGGCCCTCACCCTTCTCGTGACGACGAGCCTGTAGCCAGGCTCATCCCACGAATCCAAGCGGATGCGACCGTTTCGGGTGCTGAGGTCCACCTTGATCTCGCCCTCAGCAGGCAACTCTCCCCTTATCTCCTCGGGGAAATCGAACTGGTTTCCTCCGCCAAATGCCCAGCCACCGCCGAAGATCCGTCCCAAGATCTTGCCGAGGTTCTCGCCGCTCTCTCCCAGCACTTTGCCCAGGTTCTCACCTTCGAACGCGATTCTCTGGGCGAACGTCTCCGCGTGCTTCGCGGCAGCTTCGGCTGCGGCTTGGGCTCTCTGCACAGTGGCCTCCACGCTGGCCTCAATAGTCTGCCGGATCTGCTTGTCAAGGACTGACCCAAGGTCCTCCCCCGCGGAATCCGGCTGCTTTTCTACTACCGCAGCCCCTTCTTGCGTCGAAGGCGCGGCAGCAGGCTTAGGCGGCGCGACGGGCTTAGGCTCACCGACGGCTCTAAGAAGCTCTGCGCCTTGCTCCGGAGTTATCTTGCCGTCGGCCACCATCTGCAGAATCAGCATCTTTTCCTCTTTGGACATCACTTACTCCTCCCTCTTAATCCCACCCTTGAGATTGGCCTCTTATCCCCGGCCGGGCGGTCTATATGGATAACCCCGGTCCGGCGATGCCGTACCGGGCCGGGAGTTTTCCCATATCACTTAAGGGACAGGTTCTTGAGCTGCCTGAGGGCCTCTTGCGCTGAGATCTCGCCCCTGGAAAGCTTGTCGACAATGGCTTTCTTCTGGACGGCTCGCTGGGCTTCGGAAACCTCAGGCTCTGAGTCCACCGGATAGCCTAGGGCCCTGATGAGGGCTTCTAGCCGTCCGCGGACCGTCGGATATGATATGCCCAGCTCCTTTTCAACGTCGCGGATATTGCCCCTGTTCTTGATGAAGATCTCTGCAAACGCCCTCTGCTCAGGAGGAAGCTTGCAGAACTTGCAGAGGTCAAAATGACCTGAGACGCGGGTGTGGCAGGTAGGACACTGGAGCTCCGTGACTTCCAGGTCCCCCCCGCACACGGGACACTTTCCTATCACTTCGGGCATAATCCTCACCTTCCACCGCCAATATAATGTCGCACTTGATATATGTCAATACGTACCTCAAAAAATTTAAGGTGTTGTGCAAAACCTGTTTACGAAATGTCACGCGTTCACGGCGCGAGAGTCTCCCGTCATGCAAACCTGGGCTTTCTTGACTTTCGGACCAATAGAATGGTAATATTATCAAAGAGTTACAGCGCTCAGCAATATCGCGGTTCACAGAGTCACGGCACACGCAAGATCTCCCCGGTGAACACAAGTTTCCGTTCTACGCTGAATCTCCCTACAGGAGAGCGGGGGACCCAAAGCATCAGGGGCTAATCCCAAGCGGTAGGGCTACTTCATCGGCCCGCGCCCGTCAGCTAACCTCGTAAGCGTCGATGGGGACACTTGCACTGCAAGAGCGTCAGAGGGGCGGAGGTTTTCAAACCTTATCTAACAGTCTTTCTATTCCACAATAATGGGACTCGGACTCAGGCCCTCCCCCAAGATGGCGCCTTCAGTCGGCTTGTGGCTTGATACGGTGCGCGGTCTCCTTTAGACCGCCACGCCTCCGACTCAGTTGCTGATCGCTCCTTCATTCACCACTACAGGGGAGGTTGAAACATGATCCATCAAAGGACGTTATGGAAATCTCACTACGTGATCTTTGCTCTCGTCTTGGTATTGGTCGCCCTTTCCGCCATCTCAGGTTGCACCCGAGAGGAACCCGAACCCGCCGGACAAACCCTTTCTCTTGTCATAGACTGCGAAGCCAACCGGAAAGATGAAGCCGAGGCGATCGCTTCTCAGCTAAGGCAGATCGGCATACAGGCCGAAGCCCGCACTTGGGAATGGAGCGCCATGAAGGCCGAGTTCATGGCCGGAAACCGTCAGCTCTACATGACCGACTGGGGAAGCTCCTATTTCGACCCGTTCGACCTTGCCATTCCGAAACTGGTCACCGGCGAACGGGGCAACTACTCGTTCTACTCCAATCCCCAAGTGGATGACCTTTTGACGCAGGCCACTTCCGCCACCGATGACGAGACGCGCAAAGCCCTTTACCACGAAGTGCAGGACATCATCTACAACGATGCCCCGTGGGTGTTTGGCTACTGCCTCGAGGAGATCGCCGCGGCGTCAACCAAGGTGGGCGGCTGGCGCGTTTCCATGGACTCGCGGATCAACCTGCACGACGTCACTCTGGAAGGCTCTGATACCATCACGGTCGGCCTTGGCATAGACAAGATCGTCACGCTGGACCCGGGCAACTACCGTGACCGGGATACTGAAACCGTCATCAGGAACGTGTTCGACGCGCTGGTAACACGGACATGGGACGGACAGGTGGTCCCGGAGATAGCGGAATCGTGGGAGATACCCGATCCGACTACATATGTGTTCAAGATAAGAGAGGGGATCAGGTTCCACAACGGTGAGGTCCTGGACGCCGATGATGTGATCTTTACGTTCGAGAGAGTGCTCGAGGAAAACGGCATCGGCGGCCAGACCTCTCCGAGACGTGGACTTCTGGGGCCTCTTGCGTCGGTGACAAAGGTTGACCCCTATACGGTGTCCTTTACCCTTGAGAATCCGTTCCCCGTGTTCCTTCAGGCCCTCTGTCACTTCCAGATTGTGCCAAAGGACTATGTAACGGAGGTAGGCGACGCCCGGTTCGCCGAAAAGCCCGTTGGCGCAGGTCCCTTTATGTTCAAGGAAGGGCGTCTGAACGACCAGGTAGTTCTCACCCGGTTTGAGGACTATTACGGCGGTTCCCCCGAACTCCCGCCCGTCGGGCCTGCCGGCATAAACACTGTCGTGTTCCGTATGATGCCTGACCCGGCGACCAGGGTAGCAGCTCTCAAGGCGGGTGAAATACACATCGCCGACAAACTCCCGCCCGACATGGCTGATTCCCTCATGGACGATCCCAACATAAAGGTAGACTCTGTCCCCGGTACCAGGACATACGGAATAGAGTTCTGCCTCACAAAACCTCCTTTCGATGACGTAAGGGTCCGTCAGGCGCTGAACTACGCCATAGATTGGGACACCATCATCGCCACGATCTACGGGGGCAGAGCAGTGAGGCTATCTACGGCGTTCATACCCAGCGGCTTCGGGTACAACCATGACCTGAAGCCTTACGAGTACAACCCGGCCAAAGCGGTTGAGCTCCTCAAAGAGGCCGGCTTCAACGTTTCGCTTCCCGGCCGGTAAACGGTAGGCAAAAGGAGACGCGAGCGAAGTGCGTGGAGTCAAGATCCTGGAAAGAGCTTTAGCAGCGATCCCCATCATGCTGGGAGTATGTATAGTGGTCTTTATCTTCATGCGGCTCATCCCAGGAGACCCCGTCGACATCATGCTGGGAGAAGCCTCAAACGTGACTCAAGAAGAGATTGACGCTCTGAGAGCCCAGTTCAACCTAGACGAACCCATCCACGTGCAGCTCACCACATATCTCACGCGGGTCCTCAAGGGGGACCTCGGATACTCCATCTCCCGCTCGGCCAACGTCCGGGACCTCCTCCTTGAGGCCCTTCCTGCCACCGTCGAACTGGCGCTCAGCTCTATAACGCTGGCCCTCTTGGTCGCCGTCCCTCTAGGCATAATGACCGCGGTAAGACACAGGTCCGCAGTCGACCGCACAAGCATGGCCGCGTCTTTCTTGGGGATATCCATGCCGGCTTTCTGGTTGGGCATCGTACTCATCCTCATATTCGCGGTGCGCCTAAAATGGCTTCCGACCTCAGGAAGAGCCACATACGGTTTTGTCCCGACCCATGTCACTGGCCTATACGTGCTGGATTCCATCCTCACCGGCGACGTCCCGGCGCTCAAAGACTCCCTCCGGCACTTGGTCCTGCCATCCATCGCCTTGGGCGCGGCGCCTGCTGCGGTCATCACAAGGGTAATCCGCTCATCCATGCTCGAGGTGATGAGAAAGGACTACGTCACCTTTGCCCGGGCTAAGGGCGTCGCAGAGTGGGCGGTTATCCTGAAACACGTCTTCAGAAACGCCCTGATCCCTGCCGTAACGGTGACGGGTCTGGAAATCGGGAGCCTCTTAGGCGGGAACATGGTAGTTGAGACCATTTTCGGGTGGCCAGGCATGGGGCGATTGGTGGTAGACGGTATTTTCAGCCGCGACTACTCGCTGGTCCAAGGGGCGGTCATGGTATACGGTTTCACGTTCGTGGCGGTCAATCTCATCGCCGACATCCTGTACACATGGCTCAACCCAAAACTCGTGATCGGAGAGAAGGTGTAAGGCGTGATAAAGGGTGTGAGCGCAAGGACACACATGCGTAGGAAGCTCTTCTTCTTGCGGCTCAGTCTGTGGGCGGAGGGCGTGAGTGCCACCATTAGGCGCCTGCGCCGCAACAAGGCGGCTATGCTGGGAGCTCTTGTCGTGAGCATCATAACGCTCTCGGCCGTCTTCGCCCACGTCATTGCCCCTTATCCGCCGGACGAGATGAGCCTGGCGGACCGGTTCAGTCCGCCAGGCGGTAAGTACATACTGGGCGCGGACCACCTCGGCCACGACGTCTTGTCGCGGATCCTACATGGCGCACGGGTCTCGATCTTGGTGGGCATCATCACGGTCACCATTTCGGTCATAGCCGGAGGGGTCCTGGGCATCTTGGCGGGTTACTACGGCGGATGGTTCGACGCGCTCATGTCGAGACTGACCGAGGTGCTCTTGGCCTTCCCCTACCTTATCTTCGCCATAGGCGCCATGGCGATGCTCGGGCCGGGGTTCTGGAACCTGGTATGGGCCCTTTGCTTCAAAGGGTGGGTCGAATTCTTCAGGCTGGCCAGAGCCGGCGTATTGTCGGAAAAGGCCAAGGAATACGTCGAGGCAGCTAAAGTCCTGGGGCGCTCAGACCTGGAGATAATGGGCTCGGAGATACTCCCCAACATCGTGAACCCACTCATGGTGGTCGGGACCCTGCGCATGGGCACCATGATGGTGATGGAGGCGTCCTTGAGTTTCCTGGGAATCGGTATCCCGCCCAGGATCCCGACCTGGGGTTCCATGATCCAGGACGGCTATCGCTTCATCCTGAACGCGTGGTGGCTGTCAACCTTTCCCGGTCTCATCCTGGTCGCGTTGGTCCTTTCGGTCAATCTCGTCGGAGAAGGGCTACGCGAGGTGCTGGACCCAGACCTTCAGACGTTCTAGACGCTTGACCGGACACTTGAGAGGAGGTACTCAGCATGGCAAGATCTCGCAAGGAAGAGGTCCTTCTAATACAGGGACTGGAAGTCTCATATCAGACGGACAGGGGCCCGGTCCGGGCAGTAAGGGGAGTGGACCTCTCAGTCCGGGAAGGCGAGATTTTAGGACTCGTCGGAGAATCGGGCTGCGGGAAAAGCGCCACCCTCCTTTCTGTCATGGGGCTCCTCCCGTTTCCGGGCAAAGTGGTTGCGGGGAGCATAAGGGTATGCGGCGCCGACGTGCTGGCGTTAAGCAAGAAAGAACTCCGGTCTCTCCGCGGGAGCACGGTGGCAATGGTATTTCAAGACCCTATGTCCACCCTCAACCCGGCCCACAAGATCGGGGCGCAGATGAAAGAGGCATTGACGGTCCACGGGCTGCCCTGCACTCAAGACATACTGGTCCGCCTCCTTCAAGAAGTGGGCATACCTTCACCCGAGGCGGTACTCGGATACTACCCCCACCAGTTGAGCGGCGGGATGCAGCAGCGGGTGATGATCGCCATAGCCCTCTCCTGCCGTCCCAAGCTTATCCTTGCCGATGAACCAACCACTGCGCTGGACGTGACTATCGAGGCACAAATCCTGGACCTCCTCAGGCAGATTAACCGCGAAAGAGGCACCGCTATTGTCCTGGTGACCCACAACCTGGCCGTGGCGTCTCAGTTCTGTCACCGCATCGCCGTCATGTACGCAGGCCAGATAGTGGAAGAAGGGACTGTCGATGAGGTCCTGGCGAATCCGCTTCACCCTTACACCCAAGGGTTAATCGGTTGCATCCCCAGGTTCAAAAAGGGCGTGCCCCTCACTCCCATACCCGGACAGGTGGCCGATCTGTCCGAGAACCTACACGGATGTGCCTTCTACCCAAGATGCCCGAAGAGAGAACCGGCTTGCCTGAAGACCCCCCAGGATCTCTTGGATACCGGCGATAGGCTTGTACGGTGCCACAAGTACGGCTATCTCGACTACGCAGAAACGGCCGCGGCTCGGGATTGGGGGAACGAGTAGTGGAAGCAGCCTTTTCAATGAAAGACAACCTTCCCTTGGTCCAGACCGTGGGACTAAAGCGCTACTTCTACGCCAAGCCGGGTTTTCTGGCCCGTGTGCTTACCGGGCAGAAGGAACGTACAACCAAAGCCGTAGACGGAATCGATCTCTTAATACGCGAGGGCGAAACCCTCGGCCTCGTGGGAGAGTCCGGCTGCGGCAAGAGCACGCTGGGCCGCGTTATCGTGGGCCTGTACCCGCCCACGGCCGGCCAGGTGTTCTACGAGGGACGGCCTGAACCCGGCGGGCAGATGATATTCCAGAACCCCTACGCGTCACTGAACCCCCGCCACACGGTCCGGCAGATACTCGGGTTCTGCCTGGAGAAAAGGGGCGTACCCCTCGAAGACCGGGAGAGCGAGTCGGTAAGGCTGCTTGAGAGGGTAGGCCTCACGGCCCTTCACCTTGACCAGTATCCCCGGCAGTTTAGCGGCGGACAGAGGCAGCGGATTGGAGTGGCGCGCGCCCTAGCCATGCAGCCCCGCTTCATAGTCGCAGATGAACCCGTTTCTGCCCTGGATGTATCTGTACAGGCCCAGATACTGAATCTTCTCGAAGGGCTACAGGAAGAAATGGGTGTTTCGTTCCTCCTCATATCCCACGACCTGGCAGTGGTGCATCACATGAGCCATAGGGTGGCCGTCATGTACTTGGGCAAGATCGTTGAGACAGGAAGCACCGAGAGTCTATTTGAAAACCCGGCCCACCCTTACACCCGGGCGCTCCTTTCGGCTATTCCACGCCTAGGGAAAACCAAGAGCGCGAGGATCCGGCTTCAGGGCGCGGTGCCGTCCGCCGTAGACCCGCCGCCCGGCTGCCGCTTTCAGACGAGGTGTCCTCAAAGGAAGGATATCTGCGGGGAGATCGAGCCCCCGCCCGTAGCGGTCAAAGGAGATCCGGGTCACGTGGTCTGGTGCCACCTGCGCGCTTAAGCGCTTCCAGGATCGTCCCGGCCAGCTGAGGACCAATCCCCTTAACTCGGGCAATTTCGTCCGGCGTCGCGCTCCGGATAGCCTCGACATCTCCAAAAGCCCTGAGCAGTTCTCTGGCTCTGCTCGGGCCGACTCCCGGGATCTCCTCAAGGACCGACTGGGTAGCCTCTTTGCCGCGCAGAGTCCGGTGGTACGACACGGCAAACCTGTGGGCCTCATCCCTAAGCCGCATAACCAGGAAGAGCCCGCCTGAGTCCCGGGGAAGCTCGACCGGTTCAGAGCGCCCTGGAAGGAAAAGCTCCTCATTTCGCTTGGCAAGCCCGACAAGCGGTATGTCGAGCCCCAGCTCCCTCAGCACCTCTTGGGCGGCGCTTACCTGGCCCTTGCCTCCGTCGACCATTATGAGGTCTGGGAAGACCGCGAACTTGCCGTGCTTTCCGGAGCTCTTGGCCTCTTCCCTCTCGGCAAGTCCTTTCTTGAACCGGCGCCACAAGACTTCCTGCATCATGGCGAAATCGTTGGGCTTGCCCTCAATCTTCATGCGGAACTTCCTGTACTGAGACCTATCGGGCTTGCCATCGGTAAGGACCACCATCGACGCGACTGCCTGCTTGCCCGTTAAGTTAGATATGTCATAGCCTTCGATCCGCCGTGGGAGCCTTTCGAGGCTTAGGAAGCTCCGGAGGGCCTCCATGGCTTTCCTGTTCGCGGCGTACTCGCGCTCTTCTCTAGGCACCTGCTCTTCCATCATGTTCCTGGCGTTGTCCTGGGCCATGACGACCAGTTCCCTAGACCTTCCGCGCCGGGGCGTCCTTATGTGAGTGGCGCGCTCCCCTTGCCCTTGCGCACGCCTCTCATTCCTCAAGAACTCCTCGAGATTCTGAGACGAGGGAATCTCAACGGGTACGAGTATTTCGTGGGGGAAGAGCTGGGCCGAAGAGTAATACTGGACGATGAACGCTTCTAGCACCTGGGCGTCGCTTTCTTCTGCGGCGCCTTGGAGCACAAATCCTTCTTTGCCGACCAGTTTCCCTTCTCTCACGGTAAGGAGAGCAACGAAGGCCGTGTCGTGGGAACGGGCAAGCCCGATGAGGTCACGGTCCTTCCAGTCGGGCACGCTGATCAGCTGTTTGCGCGTCACATCTTCCAAAGCCCTAATCTGGTCCCGGACCTGCGCCGCTTTCTCAAACTCCATCGCTTCCGCATAGTCCCTCATGCGGCTCTCGAGCCTTGCCTTGACTTCGCCGTGACGGCCTTCCAAGAACTTCACGACTTCGTCGATCATTGCTTTGTAGTTCGCCCTGTCCAAGTTGCCGGTGCACGGCCCCATGCACCTACCGATATGGTAGTCAAGGCAGGGGCGCGTAGCCTGGGCCAAGGCCGAATCGGTGCACGTACGGTAAGGAAAGATGCGCCGCAGCACGCTAAGGGTTTCCCGCACCGAATGGGCCCTGGCGTAGGGACCGAAGTACCTGGCCCCGTCCCGTTGTCGCCTCCGGACCACGGTGACCCTCGGCCATGGGTCCTCTACACCGACCCGGATGTAGGGATAATGCTTGTCGTCCCGGAGCCGGATGTTGTACTCGGGCCTGTGCTTCTTGATGAGGTTGAGTTCGAGCAGAAACGCCTCTGTTTCTGAACCGACGACGATGGTCTCAAGCCGCGCGACCCTGGACATGAGCGCCTCGGTCTTTGGCGAGAGATCAGACCCGAAGTAAGACCTCAGCCTGTTCTTAAGGTTCTTAGCCTTACCAACGTAAAGGACTTTGCCGTCGATTCCCCGGAACACATACACACCGGGCGAATCGGGGCACTCTCTTATCTTGTCGGCCAGCTCATGCCGGTCGCCGACCAGCCCTACCCAGGCCTCGGGTTCGTGAGAGAGAGGTCCTTCCAACTTCAGTTGCCTCCGGCCGTCCGGGTTTCGGCAGCACGACTTGTGCCGCCTGAGCCCGGCCACAAGAACTTCCGCAGGAACTTCCCTGTGTATGACCTTTCGTTCTCTGCGATCTCCTCGGGAGTTCCTGTTGCCACTACCGTTCCTCCGTCTTCGCCGCCTTCGGGACCCAAGTCGATTATATGGTCGGCGCTCTTTATCACGTCGGGGTTATGCTCGATGACGACGACCGTACTACCCGCATCAACAAGCCGCTGGAGGACGTTGAGAAGCCTGCGGGTATCCTCGAAGTGAAGCC
>DUSU01000052.1 GCA_012842425.1 Candidatus Fermentithermobacillaceae bacterium
CGTCCGCGCCCAGCTCACCGGCCATCATCCCGGCCAGGAGCGCCGTCTCCACGGAGTGGTTGAGTACGTTCTGGCCGTAGCTGGTGCGGAACTTGAGGCGGCCTAGAAGTTTCACAGTCTCGGGGTGCAGGCCGTGCACACCGAGGTTCAGTGCTGCCTGCTCACCTTCTTGCTTTATGAGCGCGTCGACATCTTTCTGGGCTTTCTCAACCATTTCCTCAATACGGGCGGGGTGGATCCTGCCGTCCGAGACCAACCTCTCCAAAGCCAGCCTCGCGACTTCACGCCTTATGGGATCGAAACCGGACAGGATGACTGCTTCGGGTGTGTCGTCAATGATAAGGTCGACACCTGTCAGAGTCTCTAGGGCCCTGATGTTGCGTCCTTCCCGTCCAATGATGCGGCCCTTCATCTCGTCGTTGGGAAGCTCCACCACTGACACTGTATTCTCGGCAACGTGGTCGGCGGCGCACTTCTGTATGGCCAGGCTGATGATGCTTCTCGCCTTTGCCTCGGCTTCTTCCCTGGCTTGCGCTTCCGCGTCCCGAATGAGACGGGCGGTTTCCTCTTTCAAAGCGTCTCTTACTTCACCGAGTATCCTTTCTCTGGCCTCGTCCCTGGAGAGCCCCGAGATCCTCTCGAGCTCTTTCAGGGCTTCTTCATGGAGACTGTCGAGGGCCTTGCTCTTCTCCATGAGCGCCCTCTCCTGCCTCGACAGGTTCTCTTCTTTCTGGCTGAACAGCTCCTGCCTGCGGTCCAGAGATTCCTCCTTATTGATAAGGCGCCTTTCGGTGCGCTGCAGTTCCTGGCGACGTTCCCGAACTTCCCGTTCCAGCTCGTCTCTGAGCCTTCCGGCCTCATCGCGGGCTTCTACCAGTATTTCGCGCTTCTTTGTCTCGGCCGACTTTATCGCGTCGTCCAGTATCCTCTTGGCCTCAACTTCCGCCGACTTGATCTTCGCTTCGCCGACGGCCCTGCGGATAAGGTAGCCCGACAGAGCGCCCACCAGCAAGGCAATCAAAGGTACTATCCACTGCATCCAGGTCACCTCCTCCAAGAAACGCGAAAAACCAGACAGCCACCGGCTTATCTGGCAGGACGCATATCTTAGGCCGAATCGGAGGTGCTCTAAAAACCTTATGTGCTTAGCTCCTTAGGTGAGAGACAAAGCTTCTCCCTGCCGGTCGAAACCGCCCAAGGCTAAAGCCGCGGATTTGCACAGTCCCAATGGAAACGCACGGCGCCGGCCCCGGTGGGCCGCCCGTTGCGTACACTTCTGTTAAGGTTTCCAGAAACCAGATTAGCTCGGTCATAGATGTAGGTCGTCTCTTATGCCAGAATCCAGTTGGCCGTCCCCGGATGTCCAACCGGCCGTTCTCAGCGCCGAGGATATCGCCTCGTAGCCGAACCCCCGCCTCTGGAGCCACCGGGCCAACCGTTCGCGTTCTTTTTCAGTTGTTAACACGCTTTTCTTTTCACTCAGGTACTTCCGGGCGGCGAGAGCGGCCAGCTCTTCTTCGCCTAACCCGGCAAACACTTCGTCTACTGCTTCCTCGATGAGCTGCTTGTCGAAGAGCTTCCTCGTGAGCTCAAACACCGCTCTCCTTCTGCCTATTGGACACGCGGCGAGCATCGAACGAAGGATCTCACGACTGTAACTCTTGTCATCCAGATATCCCCACTCGACCAGCTTGGCGATAGCGGTCTCAGCCTCGGTGTCGGAATATCCTTTTCGCCTTAAGGATTCCCTCATCTGTCCTCTTGAGACACGACGTCTCGACAGTACACCCAGAGCGTAATCGGTGGCCGCACGTCTAACGTCTTTTTGTGCCATGGCGTCTACTCTACGTCAACTAGGTCCGTGGCGCCTTCCGCCTTGAACGCGCCTGTCTTCAGCGCATCACGGATCTTCTTCTCGATCTCGGCCGATGTCTCCGGGTGCTCTTTCAAGAACACGCGGGCAGCTTCCTTGCCTTGTCCCAGCCTGGTATCGCCGTAGGAATACCAGGTGCCCGTCCTAGTGATAACGTTCTGGGCCAGGCCCACATCCAGGAGAGAGCCCTCTTTGGAGATCCCCTCTCCGAAGATAATATCAAACTCGGCCTGCTTGAAGGGGGGAGCCAGCTTGTTTTTTACAACCCTTACCCTTGTCCTGGCCCCGATAGTATCTTGGCCCTGTTTGATATTCTCTACCCTCCGCACGTCCAGCCGGACGGAGGAGTAGAACTTGAGTGCCCTTCCTCCGGGAGTGACCTCGGGATTGCCGAACATCACTCCTACTTTCTCGCGGAGCTGGTTGATGAACACCGCGGTGGAATTGGATTTGGATATGACTGCGGTGAGCTTCCGCAGCGCCTGGGACATAAGGCGCGCCTGAAGGCCCACGTGAGAGTCACCCATTTCCCCTTCTATTTCGGCCCTAGGCGCAAGGGCCGCGACTGAGTCTACGACGATCGCGTCGACGGCGCCTGACCTTACCAGCGCGTCGACTATCTCCAGCGCCTGCTCTCCGGTATCCGGTTGAGAGATAAGGAGGTTATCCACATCAACGCCTATCCTCCGGGCGTAGATCGGGTCAAGAGCATGCTCGGCGTCGACATAGGCAGAGATGCCGCCCGCTTTCTGCGCTTCCGCGATTATGTGGAGCGCCACGGTGGTTTTCCCTGAGCCTTCGGGGCCGTATATCTCTATAATCCTGCCCCTGGGTATTCCTCCAACACCTAAAGCTATATCCAGTGCCAGGGAGCCGGTGGGTATGACGTCGGCCACGGTTTTCTGAGCCGCTTCTCCCCACCTCATAATCGAGCCTTTCCCAAACTGCTTCTCTATCTGCGCGACTGCTAGCTCGAGGGCTTTTTCTTTTTCGAGCATTCATCTAACCTCCAGTTGTTGCCACGTCCCTGGCAGCACCTTCCTATATGAGTATAGCATCACGGCCCATGAGTCACAACGAATGAGTACGTGTGTTCGGTAAGGTTCTCGAACCTAAGTTCCATGGAGACCGAAAGCTGCCAGAGGAGTGTACAGCGCTCCTTCGGGCCTCAGGACGCTTTGCATGAGCACGATCTCGGTAACGTCCCATCCGGGTTTCACATTTTTCTCTTCGAGGTACCTCCTGAAAGAATCCTTCCAGAGAGAACGAATGTCCGCAGGTCTTTGCGCAGGCCCTCCGGAAGGGGACCCCAGGCGGCCAAGTGCCGGACCCCTTTTCTCCCTTCCCAAAGTGATATGAGGGGCAAACGGCTTGGAGTCGCCGTATCCCAGGGCGAAGAGGTTTTTCCTCACATCCCGGGCGAGAGACGCGAGAGGCTCCTTCCCTCCGGTGGCGGCGATATGCAGGATCCTCGGGGCGCCCCTTTCAGGGAAAGCCCCGGCTTCGCAGAAGCTCACCCGGAAGGGGTTATTCCCCTGGATAGCCTCACGCAGGGCTTCCCGTATGTCGTCCAGAGACCGCCTGGGCACCTCTCCTAGGAACTGGAGAGTTATGTGCAGGCTTTCCGGGGCCACGAACCGGTACCCTGGGAAAAGCCTCTTTGCTTCGCCCGTAAACGAGGCAAGAAGCGACCGGACTTCCGCGGAAACCGGTATCGCGACGAAGGTCCGGAGAGTATCGGCGCCGGCTTTCATTTGACTGTCCCTTCCTTGGGACCTTGTGGGCTGCGGCGGGATTTCATGAGCCGCCTCCATAGGACGTAGAGGGCTCTACCTGCCCCGTACTCTTTGATATCGGTCCTGGACCCGGTGTAGACGTACCTCTCAACTTCTGTCCCGTCCTCATCGGCGACGGCCACGTAAACTGTCCCGACCGGCTCGTTCTCCGTGCCGCCGGTCGGGCCTGCAAACCCGGTGGTTGCGACACCTATCTTGGCGCCTGCAAGGGCCCTGACGCCCGATGCCATGGAGACGGCGGTCTCCGCGTTCACCGCCTCGTCTTTCCGGAGCGCTTCATCTGGGACACCCAGGCATGTAGCCTTAATGGCAGGACTGTAGGCAACCACACCCATCTTGAAATAGCGGGAGCTCCCGGGCACGTTGGTCAGCCTGTGGGAGAGGAACCCCCCGGTCACAGACTCGGCTACAGCGATGCTTAGCCCCCTGCGGGCCATGATCTCACCTACGACAGACTCGAGCGTATCCTCGTCTTCGCCGTAGATGTAGTCGCTAAGACGCCTTTTCACCTCATCCGCGGCTTGGTCTACCATCTTCCTGGATTCGGCGGGGTCCGTGTGTCTCGCGGCGATCCTTATCCTTATTTGGCCGCGGCCCGCGTAAGGCGCCACGGTGGGGTTGGCCGAATCCATGAGGTCTCTGATCGCCTCGCCGACCTTGGACTCGGGGATCCCCGAAAGCTTGAGGTTCTTTATGTACAAGGGGACGAGGTCCGTGAAAGTGCTGCGGATAAGCGGGACGAGATGCTCTTCGAACATGGGGATCATTTCCCGCGGCGGGCCCGGAAGCACGCACGCCAGCTTGCCGTCCGTCAAGATAGCCTGACCCGGAGCGGTGCCGTTCTTGTTCCTGAAAGGTATACCGCCCCGGATGATCATCGCCTGTTTCCTGTCTGCGGTCGCCGGTGTCCTCCCGCGGAGGCGGAACCACTCGAGCATGTCCTCCCAGGCCCCCTCGTGGAACTCGAGGGGCAGGTCCAGGGCCGCCGCCAGGCATTCGGCCGTCACGTCGTCGCCTGTGGGCCCCAATCCCCCGGTAGCAATAACCAAGGAGGCGCGGCTGAGCGCCTCCCTAAATGCTCCGGTCAGCCTTGACCGGTTGTCTCCAATCGTCTCTCTCCTGTAAACAGAAACCCCGATCTCCCTAAGCCTTGCAGATATATACTGAGCGTTTGTATCGGTTATCTCCCCTAGGAGGAGTTCGGTTCCGACTGACAGGATTTCCGCTTGCAAGGGCATCACCCCCGCGCCGCTTCTTCTACCTTACGAACCAGTTTTCCTCTGTAAGCCGGGAGCCTCCGCCACCGCCATCTTCCCGGACGGTCCCTTTGTATTAGGGACCTGAGCTCGTCGCCGGGCATGCTCTCCCGATTCATCAAAGCGTCCGCGATCTCCCTTATATGCGAGCGGTGCTTCTTTAGAATGGATGCGGTCCGGTCGTGGCAGCGATCCAGTATCTCCCTGGTGACTTTGGCCAGGACTTCCGGCGCCGCCGTGTCCCTGTCCACCACGCCCAGAGGTGACATCCCGTAAGAGACGATCCTCTTGGCCAGGTCGAGAGCGCGCTGGAAGTCGTTGGACGCCGTCGTGCTCTTCGAGCCGAAGAACATCTCTTCTGCTCCCGCTCCTGCGATAAGGATGCAGATCTCTTCCTCTATGGTTTCCCGCGGATAGACATAGGTGTCATCCTGAGGCGCGTGACGCACGAAACCGAGGGCGTTCCCTCTCGGAGACACGGTTACTTGGGCAACCGAACCCGGCCGGAGGGCCTCGGACACAACGGCGTGTCCTGCCTCATGCACTGCAACCCTGTGGATCTCCTCAGGCGACGGGAGCTTCTCCAGCTTCTCGCCCATAAGGACCTTGTCCAGGGCCTCCTCTAGATCGTCTTGAGATATGGCTTCGCTACCCTTCCTGAGAGCCAAAATGGCTGCCTCGTTGCACAGGCTCTCGAGATGGGCGCCTGACAGCCCAAAGGTCTCCTTGGCAAGGGTATCGATGCTGACCTCGGGCGAGAGCGGCTTGTTCCTGAGATGGAGGTTCAGGATCTCACACCGGCCTTCCCTGTCGGGCAGGTCTACCCTTACCGTCCTATCGAACCGTCCCGGGCGCAAAATGGCTGCGTCCAAGAGGTCCGCCCTGTTCGTGGCTCCGATAACCAGGATGCGCACGTCGTCATCGAGCTTGAGACCGTCCATCTCGACCAGGAGCTGGTTCAAGGTCTGGTCGTATTCGAGATGACCCACTTGGGCGCCTCTCCTTCCGGCCAGGACCTCAATCTCATCGATGAAAATGATGGCAGCCGACTTCTTCTCGCTGCGCGCCATTTTCCGGGCCTTGTCAAAGAGGCCCCTCACCCTCTGGGCGCCCAATCCGGCGTAAACCTCAATGAACTCCGAACCTGAGGCCGATATGAACGCGGAATCGGTGTAGTTGGCCGCTGCCTTGGCAAGAAGCGTCTTGCCCGTTCCGGGAGGTCCCGCCAGGAGGATCCCCTTGAGGGGTCTTATCCCGAGACGCTTTGCCCGGTCGTAGTCCTTGAGAAACTGCAGGGCTTCCATAAGCTCACGTTTGGCGACCCTCTGGCCCCCTACGTCATCGAAAGTAACCGGGGGCCGGTGACCCACTACCGCGCCCACTTTCTTACGCCCGATGTCTCCCAGGTGACCCCTGGACGTTATCAGGAAGTACGTAAGACCTGAGAGAAGCAGCCAAGGGAACACGTTGTAGCCCCTCATGGCCAAAAAGACCACGAGGCCTGCCGCGATACCTGCCATTATCTCGAGCTTCCTCATGCCCCGGCTCCTCCTTTCAGCGGTCTCTGATCGACGATCCTGTAGAGATACGCGCCTTCTTTGGCTATCTGGACGTAGATGCGCTTTCCGTCTACGGAGATCTTGTACTCGAAGCCCGATTCTTCCAGTTTGGAAGAAGACTCACGGATCATCTCGCCAAAAGTGCCCCTCATGGAGGCTTCCTCAACGTAGAAATGGATTGAGTGGTAGGCTTCCTCCAGGACCGGCGTGCCTGCGTCTCCGATCTCAATGCGGTAGGCGGCGGCTCCCAGGTGTTTGCTAACGATCTTGTCCAGGTCCCTGTATGTCTTGGCGAGATCCGGGACCTTCTTGAGATCTATCTGAACGACCGTAACCGGTCCGTCTTTCTCCACGGATGCTCCTACTACATCGCTGTGAGCGCTAAGCTCGCCGACAAGCGGCTTCTTGACGCCGACTTTTTCGTAGGAAGAGTAGGAAACGCTGAGTACGGCCAGGGTGATGACTGCCGCAGCCGCCACGTATATCCACCTGAACCCTCTTGACACTCTTTGGCCCTCCTCTTCCTCAAGATCCGGCCTTCGTGAGCCGAAGGTACCTTTAGCAAACAGTTGACATAATTATAGCAAGTGTGATGGGCCAGTCCTATGGGAAGGTGTGGTAGTTCCCTGCTAGATGGGTGTTTCTTGAGCGAAGAGGGTTAGTATGCCCGATGAGGTTACACGGGCGCGGACCATGCGTCCTTTTTCGGCCCCGGGCGTTCTTACGTATGTTACGCCGTCGACTTCAGGGGCCTGATGTAGGCCGCGTCCTATCCAGAAGCCGGGACGCGCGGAAGGCCTCTCCAGTATTACTTCGATATCCTTCCCGGTCATGGACGCTCCGCTCTCTGCGGCAAGGCGGAGCCCCTGGCGTCGGATGGCCTCGGCCCTTTCGCGGGCGACGCTTTCCGGGACCGGAGCGGGGAGGCTGTAGGCGGGAGTCCCTTCTTCTCGTGAAAACGGAAACACGCCCACACGGTGGGCCCTTATCGCGCACAAGAGGTCCATGGTTTCGAGGACGTCTTGCTCCGTCTCGCCCGGAAAGCCGGTTATGACCGTGGTCCTGAGGTACAGGTCCGGGACTGACCTTCTCAGGGTATCAACTGCCTTGAGGATCTCTTCGGGTCCGGGCCGGCCCATGAGCCTGAGGATCCGCGGCGAGCCGTGCTCGACCGGCAGGTCGATATAAGGCGCAACGTTTGGAAGTGCCATGGACTCAGCAAGTTCTCCATCCACACCGTCGGGTCTCACATAGAGAAGCCTGATCCACCGGATGCCGGGAACAGCGCTGAGTTTCCTGACCAGCCGCGCGAGGAGCCTTTTCCCCTCCATGTCGTAGCCGTAGTCCGATAGGTCTTGTGCTATCAAGTTGAGTTCCACGACTCCCAGCGAAGAGAGGTGCTTCGCTTCGGCGAGGACTTCGTCTTCAGGACGCGACCTCAGCGGTCCCCTGATGGACGGTATGGCGCAGTAGGTGCAGTGGTGCCGGCAACCTTCCGCGACCCTGAGGTAGGCCCACGGCTTCGTGAGGTAGGAATCAAAGCGCAGAGACCCATCTCCCCCCGGGGCCCCCCTTCCGGGTTCGCCTACGTACCGGACTCGACGGTTTCCCGGGGTCACGGCTTCGCAGGAGGCCTTCTCGCACCTCTCCGGCTGAGGTGCCGGTGCTTCGGGTTCAGCAGGTTTGGATGTGCCCTTCCCTCCCAGGACCTCGTCTACGATCTGCACGATGTCCCTGGGAGCTGCGGTACCCGCAACCCCTGCGATCTCCGGTATCTCCCTAAGAAGCTCGTCGGGATACCGCTGGGAGAGGCATCCCGTGACTATCACGGGGGTAGAACCGTCCGTACGGCTCTTGGTCATCTCTAGGGCGTGGAAGATGCCCCGGATCGACTCCTTCTTTGCGTCCTCAATAAATCCGCAGGTGTGGACGATCACGACGTCGGCCCGGCTTACGTCGCCGGTGACTTCGTATCCCGCGGCAATGAGCCTCGACGCCATTTCCTCCGCGTCAACTTGGTTCTTGGCGCAGCCGTACACCGCTATGCAGCATTTTGTCCTGTCCGGTCTCCCGGATGTCGCTCTCTCGTTTCCCATAGCGTTTATCTTAGCATTGAGAAAGGCGCCGTGCCACAGGCTCCGGCGCCTTATGTGTTTCCTCCGGTCCGTCAGACTATGTATGCCTCTATCGTCCGAAGTAGTCCACGATGCCTGCGGCTATGCCTTTTGCCACTTTGTCCTGGAACGCTTCCAGCCTAAGCCTCAGGACATCGTCCCTGCTCGTCATGAAGCCGACCTCAATGAGTGCCGCGGGCATGTATGTCCTGTTCAGGACGTAATACGGGCCCTCCTGAACGTCAATCATCTTGAGGCCTGATGAGGCGTTCACCGCCCAGGCTATCTTGGATGCCAGCGTGTAAGACTCTTGGGAACCTTTCCTGTAGAACCCCATTACTCCGGAAACGCCCGGGTCTTTCGGGTACGCGTTGTTATGGATACTCACGAAAAGGTCCGCTCCGTTGGCGTTGGCGATGGAAACCCTCGCAAGGAGCTCATCTACCGGGTATCCCCAGTCACTTCCGGGAGAGTAGTCGCCGTAGCGGGTCATGATGACGGTGGCGCCCATCTCCTCCAAGTATCTTCGGGTCTTAAGCGCAAGTCCGAGGGTGAAGTTTTTCTCCTTGTCCCCCCATGGAGAGATGGCCCCGGGCTCGGCTCCGCCGTGACCTGCGTCCACCACAATGAGCCTCCCTCTTAAGGGTCCCGTCTTGCCCCTGGAGACATCTCTCACACGGTCCAGAGCCGCCCAGGTAAGGGGCCCCACGATACCGTCAGGCACGAGGCCGGAAGCAGTCTGGAATGCCCTGACGGCCTTGTCCGTAATGGGGCCGAAGATACCGTCAACGCGGGCGGCGTAATAGCCCAAAGCGGAAAGGGTTTCCTGGAGCATCTCTACGCTTTCCCCCGTCGACCCTATGCGGAGGAACGGCGCAGTCTGGGCTCGAATAGGTACCAGGAGGAAGAAGCAGGCTGTGAGAAGGAGAATCGCTGGAGTTCTTACCGTTTTGAGCCAGACCTGGCGTTTGTGTGCTTCCATTGCCTTTCACCTTCTTCTGCAGTTAATTGGTGGGGCATGTTCGTATAGTACCTAATCCCGGGTTCATGAGGCACTTCACATAATGAGCCGTGAGGAGCAGCGGTTTGCCAAGACGGAGTGGTTTTCGAGGCGTTTCTGCGGGACAAGCATGTTTCTGGGGCTATTCCAGTAATCCCCCAGAAATGGCATGAGAGGGGAGGCGCGGCCCGGCCGGAGATCATGAAAAAAGACGTCCTTTCAGTGCTCGAAGAGCTTAGGTCCGATCCCAGATTTCTCTCGGGGATAACGGCATGGCACAAGATCCCGGAGAGAGAGGGCCAGTATGCCCCCATCTCCGAAGAGATACACCCGAAGCTCAAGGACGCACTTGCGTCCAAAGGGATAACCCGGCTGTATACCCACCAGAGAGAGGCGTATGACCTCATACAAGCGGGTAAGAACGTGTGCGTCGTAACTCCGACGGCGTCCGGGAAAACCCTGTGCTACAACCTCCCGGTCTTGGACAGCGTCCTTAAAGACCCCGAGTCGAGAGCGCTCTACATATTCCCCACCAAAGCCCTGGCCCAGGACCAGCTGGCCGAGCTTGCGGACCTCAAGAAACGGGGCGACTTTGCTCTCGAGAGTTTCACCTTTGACGGAGACACGCCCCCTGCCAAGAGACGGCTGGCAAAGGAAGTCGGCCAGATAATAATCACAAACCCCGATATGCTCCACCAGGCCATACTGCCGCATCACCCTACGTGGGTGAAGCTCTTTTCGGGGTTAAGGTACGTCATCGTAGATGAGATGCACGGCTACCGCGGGGTATTCGGGAGTCACGTGACCAACGTGCTGAGGCGCCTTCAGCGGATCGCGCGCTTCTACGGAGCGAACCCGCAGTTCATCTTGGCTTCGGCGACCATAGCCAACCCAGGCGAGATGGCGGAGACTATGGTGGGCGCGCCGTGCGCGGTGGTGGATAAGAACGGCGCCCCGTCGAGCGAAAAGATCTTCGTATTCTGGAACCCGCCGGCGCTCACCCCCGACGGTTCGGTAAGGCAGTCGGCGATAGACGCGTCCTCAAAGATTGCCTCCAGGTTTATTGCCGGACAGGTCCAAACCATCGTTTTTGCCAGGTCGAGGATCGCGGTGGAGCTCTTGGTGCAGTACCTCAGAGACTCCTACAGGGAGCGGTTAGAGAAGGACAGGATACGGGGGTACAGGGGCGGCTACCTCCCGAACGAGCGCCGGGAGATTGAAAAGGGCCTGCGCGAGGGGGAGATCATAGGCGTCGCTGCCACAAACGCCCTGGAACTCGGAATAGACATAGGCAATCTGGACTGCGCTATTATGGCCGGATACCCGGGGACCATCGCCAGCACGTGGCAGCAGGCCGGCCGCGCGGGCAGGAGGTCGGGCGTCGCGGCGGCCATCCTTGTCGCCGGTGCGGGTCCGCTCGACCAGTTCATCGTGAGGAACCCCGACTACTTCTTCGGTCAGAGCGCCGAGTACGGGCTCATAAACCCCGACAACCCGTATATCCTCGGCGAACACGTGAAATGCGCCGCGTATGAGCTGCCTTTTAAAGACAGCGACGAAGGCAGGATGTTCGCTGGCAGGGACGTTTTGGCTTACCTCGAGCATCTCAAGGACCAAGGCATAGTGAACCTCTCAGGCGGGAGATGGCACTGGTCTTCGGATTCATTCCCTGCGGCAGGCGTTAGCCTCCGTTCTGCCTCATCGGACAACTTCGTGGTCATAGACCAGACCAACGGGGCCGAAGTCATCGGCGAAGTCGACTGGTTCGCGGCTCCCATGCTCATACACGAACAGGCCATTTACATGCACCAGGGGCAGCAGTATCACGTGAACCGCCTGGACTATGACGCGAAGAAGGCCTATGTAAAGAAGGTTAAGGTAGACTACTACACCGATGCCAACCTGGCGGTGGGTATCAGGGTTATGTCGGTGGACAAGGAAGATAACGAAGGATTTTTCCGTCCGAAGTTTGGAGAAGTTTCGGTCACGGCGCTGGCCACCATCTACAAGAAGATGAAGATGTACACCAACGAGAACGTGGGCTGGGGGCAGATAGCCATCCCCGAGATGAACATGCACACGCAGGCTATGTGGTTCACTCTCCCGGACCACATCGTCTCTTCAATGAACCCCCGGCTGGTGGGAGGCGTATTGTCCGGCCTTGCCAATGTGATACTCAACATCGCCCCGCTCTTCCTAATGAGCGACAAGAGCGACCTCGGCGTGGCAGTGGAGGTCCGTTCACCCCATGACGGGAAGCCCACGGTGTACCTATATGATTCATACCCCGGCGGCGTGGGGCTTTCAGAGAAGGCGTACTCCCTGCTCCCCGACATACTTAAGGCGGGACTGGAACTCATCTCCGCCTGCGATTGCCAAGACGGCTGTCCTGGGTGCGTCGGCCCACCCGGAGAGTCAGGTGAAGGGGTTAAAGCTCTCTGCCTAAAGGTGCTCAAAGACGGCATCGGGACCTAAGTGGCCCTTGTAAACCTCAAAGGATCGTATATCGGGTGGCGAATGACTTGCCTGATAAGGAAGTCTTGGAGCGGCTGAGGAAGATGATAAAGGAGCTGGAGTCGAAGACCGCTGATCCTGCAGCCGGTCCTCTCTCCGGCTCTTCACCTTTCCCCTTAGCTTCTTCGTCCTCTTGCACATCTTCGGATGCTTCGCCGGTCTCCGGGCAGGGCTCCAAAGATTCTCCGCGGCGGGATCCTCTTCCCCTTTATACCGGTACCAGACACGAGGACGGGTACTCGGTGATAAGTACCGTCTACGCCCGTGGGGCTTTTCCCGAGCTTCTTCCTCCCACGCCGGCGTCGCTGGACGGGTTCCGCTCTCTGGAACCGTCTCTTAAGTCGCTGGATAGGTGGGCATACCTTGACATCGAGACGACGGGACTCATGGGAGCGGGTACGATCGCTTTCTTGGTCGGCTTGGGCGGGTGGACCCCGGAAGGTTTTGCCGTGGACCAGTATCTCCTTACCTCGAGGCAAGGCGAGGAGAACATGCTGGACGCGCTCGTTAAGGCGCTGGAGGGAAAAGAGGCGCTGGTTACCTTCAACGGCAAAGCGTTTGATGTCCCTGTCCTACAATCTAGGTACATCATGAACTACATGAGGAGCCCCGTCCCCCTGAAAGCGCACCTGGACTTCCTCTCGACAACCAGAGCACTGGGCAGGCGGGCCAGCTACGGTCAGAGCCTCAAGGAAGCCGTCCGCAGGTTTACTGGCTATACCAGGGAGTCCGATATCCCCGGAAACATGATCCCTGCCCTGTACTTCATCTACGAGAAAGAGGACGACCTTTCCGTGCTCTCCCCCGTCCTGAAACACAACCTTCTCGATGTGGTGGATATGGCCTGTCTAGCGCGGGTGTTTGGCGAGATCCTTACGGCCGCTGCCGAAGCCGGCGACCCCGAAGCGTTATTCGGGGCAGGAAGACTGCACCTTAAGCGCGGTAACCTCGAGATGGCAAGGCGGTGCCTTGAGACTGCCGGCGCGTGTGGTCCCGAGTGGCGCAAGGCCCGCGGCGACGCCGAAGCCCTGCGGCTAAGGCTTCTTGCAAGAGTGCTCCGTAAGCAAGAAGACTGGGAAGGCGCCATCGCGGCCCTGGAAGCCCTCATCTCCTCAGCCCCGGCAAAGGATGACGATTACCTGAGCCTATCACGGTGCTACGAGCTTGGGCGGCGGGACCTTTCCAAGGCCATGGAAACCGTGAGGCGCGCCCTCGATAGACATGAAGTCGCTATGGACGAAATCCCCGAGAGCCTGCTCAAGCGCAAGCGCCGCCTAGAGAGGGCCATTGCCCGAGCGGGCTCGAGCCCGGAAACAAGCCGTTAAGGTCCGGTTACGTCCCCCTACTCCTCCCCGTTATACCTCCTTGGCAGGCCGAATAAGTATTAGTTAACCGGGCGAGGGCTCCTCCTACCACCTCCTCTTGAGTCTCTGCGATAAGCCGTGTCTTGCCCTTGCCGGAAGGAGGGTTGGGCACCCATGGTCATATACCTTAAGCCTGCTACGCGTATCCGCATAGCGGCAGTGCTATCCTTGTTCCTCATAGTCCTCGGCGTGAGGGCAGGGCTCTCGGTCCAGAGCGGAACCATCGAGACTGCGGCCAAGATCAAGCCCATAAGCCGCGTGGACACTTCACTCTTGGAAGTCGGTCTTGTCGTGGACGTGACATCCGGAGGCCCCGAGGAGGTAATGGCGTGCCTCGCGGTCCTCGACGAGCTGGAGGTGAAAGCCACGTGGTTCCTCACGGCCACACTTGTGGAAGCCGGAGAAACTCCGGTCAAAGAGCTGACGTCCCGGGGGCACGAGGTCGGCGTTAAGGGCACCGATGAAAAGCGCATAGACAACCTCCCGCAGGCGGAAATGCTGGACAGGATTCAGAGGGCGAGACAGGCGTTTATGAAAATCGCCGTTCCTACGGCCCCGTTCTTCTATCCCCCCGGCGAACGGTATAGCGATGCGCTGGTCGCAATTGCCTTCCAGGAGGGATACCAGTCCATAAAGGCTGCCGTGGACCTCTCTGGCATGAAGGGAAAAGAGGCGGACGCTGCGCGTAAGATCGCGGAGCGCATTTCTCCCGGAGACATCCTCAAGATCAGGGTGGATAAGAAAGGCATCATGCCTGCCGAGAAGTACCTGGCCTCGCTTATACCGCAGCTAAAGGGCATGAACCTCTCGGTGGTCAGCCTCTCCCAGCTTTTCAAAGGGGTACGGTGATCCTAGAACACTCCCATTCGGACGGCGCGCCGGGTGATCCACGACGCCGCCCTTGCCACAAGGGATATGGGGGATTTGGGGAGCACCCATTCGCCCGTAGCGAGGTCGGCCCTTCCCACCACGTCTTTTCCGAGGAACACGAGTGCCCTGCCGATCACGGTGCCGCCGCGGCACGGGCCGACCTTATCGGGCAGCTCGAAGCGGAGGTCCAGCCCGGTTGAGTTCCGGGGGACGCAGCAGAGGAGGTCCGTTTTCGCGATAACAGGCACCTTCTTCTGGATCGCACCTTCGCATGGGAGTTCCAGGAGGGTCTCTCCCGCCTGCGCCAGCCGGGCCACCCTGAAGTTGTTGAACCCGTAATCCAGGAGGGTTGCCGAATCGGCCCACCTGTCGTGGCTTGCGAGGACGACCGAAAGAAGTCTCGTGTCACCGCGGGTTGCCGACGCAACCAGACACTGGCCGGCCGCTTCGGTCGTGCCCGTCTTGACCCCGTCAGCTCCCAGGTAGAGCCAGAGTAGTCTATTGGTGTTCGCCAGCTGGGACTTGACCCGCCCGTCGGCATCGATCACGTCTTTTTCGCGCGTGGCGACAAGGCGCCTGAAAAACGGGTGTTTGAGGCAAGTTCTTGCGATGAGCGCAAGGTCGAAGGCGGTCGTGTAGTGGTTGGGGTCGGTCAGGCCGTGCGGGTTCTGAAACTGGGTGTTGATGGCGCCTATGCTCCGGGCCCTTTCGTTCATCATTTCAAAGAACGCCTTCGCCGTTCCGCCGATGTGCTCGGCGATCGCCCAAGCGGCGTCGTTACCCGAGTTGAGCATGAGGCCATAGAGCAGGTCCTCAAGGGTGTAGACGTCTCCGGCCTTGAGGTACATGCTTGAGCCCACCTGGCCGGCGGCTTCCGCGCTGACCGTCACGAGGTCTTCCAGACGCCCGTTCTCCAGGGCGAGGAGGGCGGTCATCATCTTGGTGACGCTTGCCGGGTGCATGCGGACGAAACCGTTTTTCTGGTAAAGGAGCGTGCCCGTCTGCCATTCCATGAGGACCGCAGCGTAGCACGAGACCGACGGGCGGCCGGGGCGGTCGTAGGGGCCTGCGTAGACGCGCCCGGCAGATCCCCACTCAGTAGGACCGCCGAAGGGAAGCCTGAGAGGAAGCGGCGGGGACAGGACCGTGACCAAGACAAGAAAGACCGATAGGCTGAAAAGCGCGCGACTTCTCAAGATGGCGGGGGCTACTCTGGGGGCTCTCACTTGAGAGCCCCATGGTAGCCTTGGCAGACCTCTTGTCATCCGGGCACTCCCTCTAGGCATGCTGCGAGATCAGGCTATTAGAGATACTACTCCGAGATCTCGCTGCCTATGAAAGGTATGCGCCGCACCTTCATGCGCTGTGAAGCTCTATAGAGACCCATGAAGGCAAGACCTATGGAGATGTATTGAGACCTATTCGGTGGCGACCGTTGACCTGAAAACCAGGTCCTTGACGGGTCCGAACTCGCCGCCGGGCCCGAGCTCCTCCCCACTTAGGACAAGGTCCATGACCCAGGGCTTCCCCGCCCGTATCGTGATCTCCGAACCTGCCGTGAGTTCCACGACCTCTCCGGGCGTTAGCGTCCTCTCAAAGGAGTACTTCCCGTCGGTGTAGACGCTCACCCAGCAGTATGAGTCGCTTTCCCCGTGCATCTTGAGGGTTAGCTCAATGGGCGTCCGGTCAACCGACCACACGGTCTTCTCGTCATTCGGGTCTTCCCTGGTTATCACCGGAGCCGGAGGCTCAGGCGGGGGCTCCTCGGTGCCCGGTTCAGTGCCCGGTTCGGTGCCGGGTTCCCCCACAGGATCGGTGCCCGGACTTGTGGTAGGTAGTCCCCCGGTCGGATCGACTTCCGTCTCCCGGCCAAACAGGAACGCGGGCCTTTCCGTGACCACGTAGTAAGTGGCTGCCGCGAGCGTTACCAGCGCAAGCAGTACCCAGGCCACGCCGCTCCTCCGCCGTCTTTCTCCTTGGATCCGGCGTCTTGGGCGGGTGGATTGCAGCCTGGGAGCCGGAGTTGTCATCGCCGCAGGAGGTGTCGCAGAAGCGCCGTCGGGAGCCGGCGGAACGCCTACTTCATCGCTCGGCGCCGTCTTCACGGCGGGTTGCCGCTGCGGCTGCGATTCCGGTTGCTGCCGGCGCTCGTTCCGGGTTTCGGGCTTCACATCCCTCGGTCTGGCAGGCTTTTCGCCCTCGGCCTGGGCTGCGATATCCTGGTACTCCGCCGCCAAGGCTGAGCCGTCGAGCCCCAGGAAGGAAGCGTAGGTCTTCAGGAAGGCGCGGAAGTATGTCCGGCCGGGCGAAATCGAATCGTCACCCTCTTCTACGGCGATGAGGTACTTAGAGCGTATCTTTGTTTTCTCGGACACCTGTTCTATGGTCAGACCGAGTTCTTCGCGTCTCGCCCTAATACGCGAACCCAGCTCCTTAAGCCTCTCTTTCTTCCTTCCATCGCCGTGAGACACCTCACGCACCCCCTGTCTCTGTCTCTCCTAGGGCCTAATCCTGTTTATCATCCTCGGGAACGGTGAGGCTTCGCGCAGGTGATCGAGGTGGCATATCCATGCCACGAACCTTTCAATGCCAAGCCCAAAACCGCTGTGGGGTACCGTCCCGAACTTCCTTAGGTCGAGATACCAGTCATATGCCTCCATGGGCAGGTTGTGTTCCTTTATACGCTGGACCAGGAGATCGTAATCGTGGATCCTCTGGCTTCCGCCGATGATCTCCCCATAGCCCTCCGGCGCAAGGAGGTCGGCTGCCAGCACAATCTCGGGCCTCTCCGGATGTGGTTCCATGTAGAAAGCCTTTGCCTTGGTCGGGTAGCCGGTGACAAATACAGGGCGCCTGTTTAGGCTCGCCAGGAATGTCTCATGGGGCGCCCCGAAATCGTCTCCCCACTCAAACTCGAAGCCGTTTTCGTTCAG
>DUSU01000006.1 GCA_012842425.1 Candidatus Fermentithermobacillaceae bacterium
CGGGAACGGTCTGTTGAAGAACTCGATGCACGGGTTCTCCGCAAGCGGCGGCGGGAGCAGATCCCAATCGCACTCGCCGAAGGCCGTGATCACCAGCTGCGCATCCGCCCATGTCTTGACGATGACGTGCGCTCCGACGGTCACGCCGACCCTCAGAACGTCGAGGAATACGTCGACAGTGCAGTCGAGGATCTCCCAGTGGGACTGGGTCTTGACGCTGACCTGGCCTACGAGCTCCTGATCCGGGAAGAAGAGCACGAGCGACTTCGCGAACTGGACGGGGCAGACCTCGATGTAGCCGGTCACGGGCGTCCTACCGGGAGTGTTGTTCTGCAGCTGCGCAAGAACCGTGTTTCTCACTTCGCAGGTGCCAACGCTCGGCGTCTGGTCCACACCAGGGGTCACGATGACGTCGATCTGAGCCGCCGGGGGAACGCCTCCAAGCGGAGTGATGGTGAGATCCGGGGGTGGGCTCGCGGTCACGAAGATCTGCCCAAGGCGGTTCTCTTTGAAGACGGCGCCCAGGCACACGATGTCATCGGTGGGCTCCCAGTCCACACCCGGGATCGGGTTCTGGTCGATGTCTATCAGGGGCAGGGTGGGCACATCCTCGGCAAACTCCTGGAGCCTGAAGAAGGTGTCGCAGTCGATCTGCTTCCTGGCGTCCAGGATCTTCTGAACCTCCACGCACACACACTCGCACCTGAAATCATTCGGCCGAATCGGCAGGTTCGGGGGTGGGACGGGCGGCAGACCCATTGGAACAGCGACCTTCATGTGTTTCTTTCCTCCTCTTCTATCGAACTTGGATTCGTGGCGACGAATCTGTTGCATATTATGTAAATCGCATCTCCCAGGTGACATAACTGCGGAAATTTGAAACGAAGAAGGACATGAGGACAGTTGACAACACAAGTAACACCGTCAAAGTTCGCACATACACTGGCTTAAAGCGGTTGACATAAGGAGTTGACAACGATGATAGACATAGTGATCATGGGTTCCCGCAAGATAAGGCACCGCACGGGCTGCTGCGGCTCGCGGAGCCAAGAGGAGATAGTAATCGGCTTCATACCGACTCTGTACAGGACATTCGGACAGCGCAATCTGAGGTGCCGGTACGTCGATATCGATGACGCTAAGGCTCAGGAATACCCTCACGCGGTAGAAGCCGTGAGGAGCAAAAAGATGGGCCTCCCGCTGGCTATCCGCGATCAGGAGGTAATCCTGCACGGCCAAGGTACTCTATATATGCTGCCGGACTACATTCGCGAGGCACTAAGGAACGAGGCCCAGAAACCTGCCTCGTGAAGCCATGCCCGATAATGCGCCGGTAGCTACTTAACCTTGAACCTCTCCCGGTACTCGGACGGGGTCATGCCGACTGCTCGCCTGAACAACCCTGCGGAATGGCTATTATAGTCCATATAGCAGGCTGCGAACGCCTGGGCGATAGACACGTTGGCATCGAGCAGCTTCTCTTTGAGCTTCTTGATCTTGCAGTCAGTGTAGTACTGGTGTGGGGTTACTCCCATGTGCTTCTTGAAGAGCCTTACGAAGTGAGACTTACTGAGACAGGCCGCCTGCGCCGCCTTGTCCGCGTCAAACGGCTCGTGCAGGTGTGTCTCGATGTATTGCCTGGCCCGTCCTATATCTTCCTTTCCCCGGTAGACTCTCTTGAAAATGAAGAGAGCGGCGAAGTACTCAACCTCTCCGGCAGCATTCTTTAGGGGGAAGCAGACGATATCCGCGCTGATCATCTGGATGTCCCGGTCGACGACATTGAAGTACCTGACAAGATCCTTGTAAGGGGCGTTGAAGTCGGCAAGATACACCGTCTTGCCGGAGAGCACCTGCCTGACCTGATTCACAGCGCCAAGTTCTCTCACAACCGGGTCCTCAAAAACGTTGTACTTGCCTATGTGCGACTCTTTGCTCCTAATACCGATCATCTCTATGGCCGCTTTGTTGATAAGTACAGCAGTACCGTCAAGGGAGAAGATCTGAATAGGATACGGGAAGGATTCAAACACTGCCGCAAACAGTTCCTTGTTGTCGGGAAGCGTCCGGAGTGCCTCAGGCAACGCACGTGTGTCCTCAACCTGAACTCTCACGGTATTACCCCCACTTGTTCTCGGCCCACCATTTTCTCTATATGCCGAAGGAGAGACGCCCAGTTTTCTTCTGAACAGTCTCGCCGAATGCCCGTTGTACTTCATGTTGCATGCGGCAAAAGCCTCTGAGATCGTAACGTTGGCATCGAGCAACATGTTCGCCAGCTGATTAAGCTTGTAGTCCAGGTAGTACTCGTAAGGGGTTTTGCCGGTGTGCTTCTTGAACAGCCTCGTGAAATAGGCTCTACTGAGAGATACGATCCTCGCGGTCTCATCGACGTCAAACCTGTCGAGCCAATGACTCTCTATGTATTCTCTCGCTTTCTCGATTTCGTCCTTAGCCCGGTAAACCCTTCTGTTGACGAGAAGAGCCACAACGCGAGTCACCTTACCTGCGTCGCTGATCATGGGGAAAACAGTGATGTCTTGGTACACAGACTCGACATCGAAATCGTGAATGCCGTAGCGCTCCGAGATATCTTCCAAGGGCACTCGGATGTCGTAGAAGTAGACAGTTTCACCTTGGAATACCGGTGTTAACTCATGGAGCCGGCCTGTAGCGACAACCGAAGGATCGCTCAGAAGGTTGTACTTGCCTATGACCAGGGACGCGTCAATAGCACCGTACTCGAGTAGTAGAGCTGCGTTCATGGACACCGTAGTGCCATCCGGGCCATAGACCTCAACGGGGTAAGGTAACGACTCGATCGCCCTGGCAGACAACTCAAGTTCCGAGAACGATTTTAGCGCGTCCTTTGACATCTCGGTCCCAAGCCCTCCAGATGTCCTTGAGGTTCTCCAGTAAGCATTCCGCTACTCTACCTCAAGATCAATTCTGTAGGACTATCGGAAACCCTTCCTGACATGTCCAGCCTTGCCAGATCGCCGGGTCCTAGCATCACGATAGGTAAGGCATCGCGATCAAGATGCCGGCTCTTCTCCTGCTTTCGCCAGTATACGCCGGCAATGTATGAGCACCTTCGTGCTCCACTCGGGGTCAGTGGCATACCGTTTCCCAACACCGGTCACCGTCGGGGCGTCGTAGAAAGCGCCGGCAGGGTTTAGGTACTCCCTCGAGATCAGCCGGCAGAAATCGTCGATGCTCTCACGGTACGAGCTATAGGTTCGCGCGCTGCGATAGGGATCGCTATCGAACGCCATGATCCCGAACAGGTTGCGCTTTTCACGGGCGATCGCCGAGCGCCCAAAATCGCTCTCATGGCAGGCTACTGCGCAGGCGAAGATGGCGTTCACTCGCCAGCGCTCCTCTGCCGCCACAAGTTCGGCCCCCAGAGTCTCGAGGTGTGAGCCGGCAAGATACGCATCCAGAAGCGCCGGTGTCGCTGCGCTTGGCAGCCTCAAGTCAGTATCGGCCTCCACAGATCGAGGCCGTTCGGATATTACAACCAGCCCCGAGGGGTCCCAATCCACACCGAACCCAAGGGACTCGGCGACATCACGAACCCTAGCGTAACTCCGTCCCTCTATCAAGTGCCCCGGAAGCTCCGCACCCCCGGGGACAAGGATCTTAATGCACCCCAAGATGTCCCCTCCCACGAACTGTGTTGACAGACTCTATGCCCTGCCCTCTATATCTATGACGTCGTGGTGGGGCCAGTTCTGAGTTGTGCAGGACATCTGGGTGTCAAGGCCGGTCGAAAATTCCTCCACTTTGGCCGGTTGAATTTTCCCCCACCCCAGACTTCACGGCCGGTCGTGAATAGGTGGTTCCGAACAGACCGGCTCGCTTCTTCTCCCTGAGCCGCCAAC